>JAISRS010000438.1 GCA_031273485.1 Prevotellaceae bacterium | reverse complement strand
GTTCTGCGTGGGCGATGTCATGCTTTGCACGATGGAACTCCGCATTGAGGCGGTCGATTTCCGGATTCAACCTGTTTATCAAAACAGCAAATTCAGGTTGGAGACCGAGTAATGCAGCCGCATTGATAATCTTAACGATTTTATGATAGCTGCCTTCGAGGCCTTTGCGCACCTGTTTAAACGGCATTGTCGGCTTTTCCAGCGAATGAACATCGCGTTGAGCCAACAGCAGCTTAAACTTTTCAAATGTACTTGTCAAGTCTGCGATCCAGGCGCCAAGCGAGAGCAGATTGGCATCTTCGGCATACGTATTGGCAAATTGCCAGAGAATAGCGTTCACAGCGCCTTCCTGCGCTTCGTAAGCCTTTTCGTAAACGCGTCCGTATCCATCAAGCATGATGATAACGCGTTCGGCGGCTGCGGAAAAGCCCGGCTGCGAACTGTAGCGCAGCGAGCGCACATACTTAAGCAGTCCCACAAGTGCACGATCCATGTCCTTGTCGGCTGCAACAATCAAAACAGTCAAAGCGTCCTTGCGCACCCAGTGAATCCCGATGTTTTCCAGGGCGCACCAATCTTTAAACTCGTTGAGCAACTGTCCCAGAGCTACAACTACCACTTCGCCTGCATCTTCAAATGTCTCAATCGCATTGTTCGCATAATTAGCGTGTGCCTCATTGGGCAGGACTGAAAATTTAAGTACTTTAAATTGAACCATAAAAGATTTAATTTTTAATTAATGATACATAAAATTATTTAATTTCTTTTTCGTTTCTCTTTCGTTGAAACGATTCAGGAAAGAAGAAGCGGCTGCTGCTGCTTTCCACGATTGCACATAATTGAAGAATCGATGGATTCTTCCTTCCAAAATTGTCCGGGCTAAAGAAATCGTCCGATTCTTTGCTCCTCGGTTGTCGGGGACAAAAGAATCGCGCGATTCTGTGCTCCTCAGTTGCCGAGTATGAATAGAATCGTACGATTCTGTGTTTCCCGGTTGCAGGGCAGTCCGGAATCGCGCGATTCTTTCTTCCCCGGCTGTCGGGGAGGAAAGAATCGGTTGATTCTTTGTTTGCCGGTTGTGGCGGACAAAAGAACCGGCTGATTCTTTCGACCCTGATTTTCCGGATAAACGGCACAGCGCATTTCTTCCGCCGCTAATGCCCGACGGCGTTTCGATGCTTTCAAAATGCGGGTAACAATTGCGGGAACTTCCAAAAACCTTATTTTTCGAGGCAGACAGGATTTTTACACCTGAGTTTACATATAATAAAGGAGGATTTAAAAATCGGGGTTGAAGGTCGAAAAGGCAGTTTTCAGGAGTTTCCATATTTTGAAAAATTTTTGTTGGCGTGTCTGTCGCCTCTGTCAATATATCAGTCGGAATGACGGCGCCGACAGGAACAGAATGCGACATTGTGACAGGCGTCGCTGTTCTTTTGTCATCTAAACTGTCATTGTGGCAGTCCGACAGGTGAAATATTGACATTTTACTTTTCATATTTAATCTTTCTCACTAACGTTAAATCATTCTCAGTCAAAATATCCGTGTTGGTATAAATTTGTTTCACACACGGTTCGGCAGGTTTTATGTTCCACTTGTCATTTTGTCTGTGAACGGTACAGTTAGATGCAATATACGTGCCATTTTCGCGCAGGTGAAAATACGCTGAAGTCAGCGCTACTTCCCCCATGCATTTAAATATTTCGTGAACGTCGTTGTCGCAGCAGCCGCCGTCGTAGCCCCAGTAGCCCGAAACCCGTTTATTCTTCGGCGCCCGGTACCAGTCGCTGATCATCGACAGATACTGCCCTCCGATAATCGAATCTTTGCGGACGCCCTTGCCGGGGTTCTTTTCGTCCTCAACAAAATATTTAACTTTTACATACGGATCGCAAACGAACGACCACTTCAGCTCGTCGGTTGCCGGGTTAAGCAGCTGTGCGCAGGCGCCCAGGGCGTTGATCATATCCAACAGATATTCCTCCTTTCCGGTGGCTTCGTAGAGGTATTTAACGCCGTAAATTTTTAATGCCGACCATCCGTGAGGCGAGTTGAGGAAATTGGGACATGTCAAAATGTCATACTGCGATTCCCAAAACCGCAGCGACGCGCCGTTGACGCGTGAATCCGGCGTCAGGCGCTGCGACAGACAGCGGTGACTTCTGTAGAAATACTCCGCTGCGTCCATGTATTTCTGCCGTTCGGCGGAGCCTTCCGGTTGCAGCAGCCCGAAGGCGGCAAGCTGGGTGCAGCTGCACGAAATCATTGCGTCCTCGAAAGTCAGTTCGCCTTCCGTCTGGATATTGTCGCGGTTACGTTCAAGTTCGTCAATCGCAAGTTTCACAGAATTATAATGGCGACGGTAGTTCGATCTCCATTCAATGGAAGCTCCCGCCAGCTTCTTTTCTTCCGCCATGACTTCCATGATGGATTTCGCCACGTAAAGCACGCTCGTATAATGTGTTTTATTCGCGCGGTAAGCGCCGTCGGGGGATTGAGTTGAAATCAGAAAATCAGCCAGCCGAGCCGCCGCCCGAAGTTCTTTCACATCGCCCTTTGCCCTGTAACGCTGAACGTGCAGCGAAGCGGCAATGGCATGGTTCTGGATGCGATGTTCGTCCGAACGCGGCAGATTGGTAAGGGTATCGTACATCAGCGGAAAAACTTCCTTGAACATATCTTCAACCTGCGTGTCCGGCGCCTTGTCGGGAAAAAATTCTTCCGCTATGGAGGCGGGAAAAAATCCGTACCAGCTTTCCACATGCGACGACCCTTTCTGGGGATATTTCAGCGCTGCCCGTCTTGCGCTTTTGATATAATCCGACCACGCATAACGCAGGCTGACGCAGGCTTCGGCGGTTTTCCTTCCGGAGATCGCCTTTATACGATAAACGCCTTTGCCCGAGCGCGGTGAAAACGCAACTTTATACGTGCCGTCTTCGGCTTTCGCCGAATTTATCGACTGCGTCTTGCCGTCAGGCGTCCTTACGGTGATTTTCGGCTTCGCTGCGCAATGCACGGTCAGGTTGACCGTTTCGCCTTCGGCAACGGTATAGACATCTGCCGACAGGCTTACTCCCTTTGTTTGAGAGGCAGTTGCAGGAATCACAGCAGCAAGTTCGCTTTCGCTGCCGAGATAAATTGTCCAGGTTTTTGTTTCGCCCCGTTTCAGGCGGTCGGCATTGATGGGATGACCGGCAGGAAGCGGTTGAGGATTCAGTAAATCAAGCACAAGCGAATGGATCAGGTGTCCGCTTCCGAACTCCTCCTTCCAGCTTTTAAATTTGTAATTATTGTACAGCAACCTGTACGACGCCACAGGGTCGGGCGAGGCAAGGGTGAGGATACTGCCGTTCGGCGTCATCAGATAGCCCCAGAAATGCGTCTGCTCACATCTCATCAATGTTGGAAAATACACGGAACGCCACTCTGGCCAGGCGTCCATTACGGTATTGATGCCCGTCAATAAGGAAAATTGGACATTCTTCAAATCTTCTTTTCCATTATTTCGACACCGGACGCTGATAACAAAACTACCGCCTTCCGTCCTGTATTCCAGCCCGTAATCTAAAGATTCCGTAGAGCCGGAATATTTCCCGTCGGTTCCTTCGAGCGACAATCGTTGTTCGTTAAAAAACAGCGCCGGTCCGGCAAATTCTCCGTCAGGATACAATTTAACCGTATCGTATCCGGCAAAGTAGAGGTAGCGTAAACTGCCTTTGTCGGTTAGCCGGTACGTCGGAGCTGTTGTGTTCGGTAATGCGTTCAGTTTTTCCGTTAAGGCAAAGCCCGCAACCAGCGCTGTGGCAATTATATATAATAGGGTTCTCATCATTTTCCCGTCACTTCAAATATTCCTTTGGGAACTTATACGGCGCTCTGTATTCGGGCGTTGCAAGCCGGGATGCTTCCTTGTCGCCCACGATTTTTTCCGTCTGCGGGTCAAACTTTATCGACCGCCCAAGTTTCATCGACAACAGGCTTAAAGTCACAGGCACATCTATTTTCACATGATATTCGGGATTACAAAGCGGCTGTTCGCCCGACTTGATACATTCCAGCCACTCAAGTTCCTGACCGGGGGACGATTTGATGGTTTCCGCCGGCGTCGGTTTGTCCTTCATCCTGTCGCCTTCGGGAATCAGGATGTGCGAACCGTAGTCGGAAATCAGCGTTCCGTTGGCGCCGTGGAAATAAACGCCCAGTCGCCGTCTGGTACCCGTTTCGTAGCCAAGCCCCGATCTGTCGGCGTTTTGGAACGCCCATCCGTGGCTGTTGGTCGATGACTGCATCCAGGTCATTGTCAGGTTGGGATAACGCCACATCACCTCGTGATTATCGTAGGCGTCTCCGTCGTCCTTAATGATGTACCTTCCGCCAATGGCGCTGATTTCCGTAGGATAATCCAGCTCCAGCGCCCATATCGGCAAGTCGATAATATGCGGCGCCATACCCGGCGTCCATCCGCCGCTGAAATCCATCCAGGAACAGTGATAATACGCATCTTTCACCAAATTAGGGTTGAAGGACTGCATCCTTGCCGGACCCACCCATTTTTCCCAGTCCATGCCTGCCGGCACATCGTTTGTGTTAAATCCCGAACCTATTCCGTGCGGGGCGTCATTCATCACAAAAAACGTCCGCACAGTTGAGATGTGTCCAAGATTTCCCGACCGCACAAGTTCAACCATCCGGCGGTAATGATTTCCGGCGTGTATTTGCGTCCCTATCTGGCATTTCACCTTATGCCTTCTAACCGCGTTGCGCACGACAAGACTTTCGGAAAAGTGCATCGTCATAGGTTTTTGGAGATAAATGTGAATCCCCGCCTTTGCCGCGTCCACCGCTTGAATGGTGTGCCAGTGCGGCGGAGTTGCGATAATCACGGCGTCAAGCCCCGGGTGTTGCAGCAGGTCTCTGTAATCCGCGTATCCCTTGCAAGTGTCCTTATACTTAGCCACCGTCCTGTCTAACCGTTCCTTCCAGACATCGCAGGCAGCCGTAAGCGTCACATCCTTATGACTCATACAGGCGTTGAGATTTGCTGTTCCCATGCTTCCGCATCCGATAATTCCGAGATTAATTTTGTCGCTTGGCGCAATGCGTCCCGAGCCGGCAAGTACCGACGACTTAATAATCATCGGCGCCGCAATTGCCGCCACCGACGTCGTTTTGATAAACTTTCTTCTTGATAAATGTAATTGACTCATTTTAGTATTATTTTTTAATATGATTTTAATATTTAAGCTGTTTTATTTGATAATTTGACTCTGTTCATTCGATTTAATTAGATTAATTTGGCGACCAAATTTGATTAATTCGTATAATTCGTCAGCCGAAAATTCGTGTAATTCGTGGATTAAAAAATTTCGTGGATTCATCTCATTTGCGGATTAAAAATTCGTGTAATTCGTCAGCCGAAAATTCGTGTAATTCGTGGATTAAAAAAAATCGTGGATTCATTTCATTTGCGGATTAAAAATTAGTGAAATGCGTCAGCCGAAAATTCGTGTAATTCGTGGATTAAAAAATTTCGTGGATTCATTTCATTTGCGGATTAAAAATTCGTGTAATGCGTCAGCCGAAAATTCGTGAAATTCGTAAAAATCATCAACCCAAATTTCGTGTAATTCGTGTAATTCGTGGATTAAAAAATTTCGCGGATTCATCTCATTTGCGGATTAAAAATTAGTGGATTGGAAGGCGTCCCAGCGTTTGGCGGAGATGTCGTTGTCGGGTGTATTGCCTTGGTGAATCACGAATCGGTATTTTAGTGTCAGTGTTTTATCCTTGCTGAGCGGGTATCTTGTTCCCGGTGTAGGGAACGTGGGCTGAACCCACGACAGGTTGGGATATTGCACCCAGGCGCCCGGATATTCCGGATTTGACGGATGCTGCAAAATCGTCATTCCCGATTCCGACTGATTGTTTTCGAACTTTCCGTTAAAATTTGCCCAAGCCCTTAGGGGCGATGCGTCGGCGGGGTCGGTATAATAAGAAATCTGTTGTTTTGCGGGCGTTTCCATACGGACATTCAGTCCGCCGTAGCTGTTAGTGAACCTTGTCGCCACCGTCACCTCGTCTTCTATAGCCTGAAAAGTTACGGTCAGATCAATCACCCTGCTATTCTGCGAGGCGCGATAAGCCGTTATTGTAACCTGCTCACGGACTATGGGTTTTTCGTTTTCCCACATCCATATATTTTCAGCTTCAATTTCGGCAAACACTGCTCCGTTTGTGTATGAAATATTTCCGGTGGGTCGGGCAAAGACGCGTAGCAAGGCGTAAATATCGCCACGTTCCGATTTATATTCCACTTCGGGCCACGCCCAGAAAATTCCACGATGGTGCGGATGTCCGCCGTCGGGCCAGTCGCAGGTGAGCATTTCGCCGTTCAAACCGTAGATGGGATGGATGTAATCGCTTCTCGGAACCGCATAGATGCTTGAAGTAGCGGCGGCGTCTTTCGTCAATTTCGGGTGCGCCTTCAGATATTCGTCGTAATAGGCTCCTTCCACCTTTGAATACGCCATCGGCACGTTCCGCTTGCCTTCGGCGCGGACAACGTCCGGCTCGTAAACCGTCCGGTAGTTATACTGCAAAACCCGTTTGCCGGATTCCCGGATAATCACCTGTCCGTCGGCGGCATTTTCTTCCGCCGTCATTACGGGAGCTGCGGGCGCGGTTTTTCTTGTCGGTTTAAACTTCCGTATGCCCGGTTTTCCGGCGGGCATCATCAGAATCCATTCCGAACCTTTTGCGTTTTTCCTCAGCTGTACGGGGATTTCGTTTTTGAGTCCGTCGGCAGAGGTTTCAATCAGCGTCGAAACCTGAGAATAATTTCCGGCAGCTTTTATTATGACGGGGGCGCCGGTTTCTCCCAAAACACCGGCGCGATCGTCAACAGTTACTGTTTTCTGCGCAAAGGCAGATGAAATGAAGCATATCAATATTGATACTGATATGAAATGCAATGGTGTCTTCCGATTGTTCATTTCTTAACTGAATTTAGCGGTTAATTATTCGTCTTGTTTCTCCGTGTTGTTTTGATTTTCGCTACCTGTCGATTCTCCCAGATAATCGGGCAACTGCATCCCTGCCATATTAAACAGGTCATTTAACGGGGGGACTGATTTCATCAATCCGGAAACGAAGTTTGCCGTTGAGGTTTTCCCGTTACTGCCTTGACCGTCCCACACGGTGATTTTGTCGATTTTGATATTCTTAATTGCTTCCACCTGCGTTTTCACGAGTTCGGGGAGTTTGTCGGAGATCATCATCAGCACGGCTTTTTGCGGATCGCCTGCTGCTGCGGTTACCAATTGTCCGAATCCGGCAGCCTGTTTCGACAGGATTTCGTTTATCCCTCTTGCCTGAGCGTCCATTTTTGCAAAGATAGCGTCGGCTTCGCCTTTTGCTTGTCTGCGCAGTTTTTCGGCTTCGGCTTCGGCGTCGATTATGGCTTTTTCCTTTTCTATTTCCGCCTGCACGATGATGTCGGCGGTTTGGGACGCCCTGTCGCGCTGTGCCCTGACGTCTTCTGCGATTTTTTCGGCTGCATACGCTTCTTCCAGCGCTTTTGCCGACTGAACTTTTTCGGCGGCGGTGGCTTTCCTAAGCGCTTCGGCTTCCCGTTCTCTTCGCGCCGAATCGGAATTGGCTATGGTTATTTTGGCTTTATTTTCGCCTTCCACCGCAACGGCGTTGGCGTCGGCGGTACGCACACGTGTATCCCTCACAGTTTCGGCGATACGGATGTCTTTGTCCCTGTCGGCTTCGGCTTTGCCTATTTCCCCGAACCGGTTCTGTTCCGCAACGCTTTTTTTGGCTTCGTTGATAGCTTTGGCTGCGGCTTCTTTTCCCAGCGCTTCGATGTATCCCGATTCGTCGCGGATGTCGGTAACATTAACATTGATGAGTTTCAATCCTATTTTGCGGAGTTCCATTTCCACATTTTGGCTGACATTGAGCAGGAATTTATCTCTGTCGGCGTTAATTTCTTCGATGTCCATAGTTGCAATCACAAGGCGCAACTGCCCGAACAGTATGTCTTTTGCCAGATCCTGAATATTTTCCATCGACAGACCTAATAATCGTTCTGCGGCGTTTATCATGTTGTCGGGTTCGGTAGAGATACCAACAGTAAACCTGCAAGGTACGTCAACTCTGATGTTTTGTTTGCTCAAGGCATTGGTCAAATTACATTCGATAGGTATCGGCGTCAAATCCAAAAAGGCGTAGCTCTGAAATACGGGCCATATAAACGAAGCTCCTCCGTGGATACATTTGGCGGAATTGGTTCCTCCTTCATCATTTTTTCCTGTTCGTCCGTAAACAACCAAAATCTTGTCGGACGGACATCTTTTGTAACGGGCGAATATTGCGGCTAATGCCACAAATATCACTACCACAAAAACTAAAACGTAAGCAATATCTACAAATTCCATAATTTTAAAAAAATTAAATTAATACATTATTATTTTTAACGAGTGTTATATTTTTTATTCGTTAATTTGAGGCAAAGGTAGTATTTTTTTGATATGCGGTTCATTTTTTTAAATTTATTTTTAGTTTATTTTTAGTTTCACTACAGCTTTTTTCACAGGTATGTTGTCTGTCAGTTTCACCGAAGGTCTGTGAGCGTCAGAGGGAAAGAAAATGAAAAACCGTCCGGGATTTGCCGGATAATATTTTTCATAATCGGGTGCAATGAAGTATATATCTTTGTCTTCATTGTAGGGCGTTGCATCCTTTGTGTCCTCTATAGGCGCAATGCCGATTTGTTCTTCCCCGCATATCAAATATTGTATATCAACATATTTAATGTGGGCTTCACATTTTGCATCTTCCACATTTTTGGTGGTATATTCGCTTATACTGATGTATAAGTTTTTGCCGTCCAATTCGTATTTACCCGTATCTAATGCTTTTAGATCGGTATTCGCCAGAAATTTAAAAGCCTGCCGCCACCTTTCGGGATTCTTGGCATATTCTTTTGCAAATTCCGCCACGTTAATAGAGTCGTTAGGCTCTACGCTCCAGCCTTCTTTCCAGTCGCCTGCATTAAACCAGGCTAAATCACTTTCTTTTACTTTTGTTGAAACAGTCATAATATTATTTTTTTATAATTAAACATTCACAAATCATTTCAATAAAAAACCATTAAATGGGATTTTATAGCAGGGACAAAGGTAAGATATTTTAGTTAAAAAAGACTTTAAGGACTTTAATATCCTTAAGGTCTTTAAGGAGCTTGAGGAATATAGAGGAGAAAAATTCGTGTAATTCATAAAAATCCACAGGATTTTAATTCGTGGTAATTCGTAAAAATCCACAGGATTTAAAATTCGTGTAATTCGTGTAATTCGTGGATAAAAAAAAGAAATCCGAAGGATTTTAATTCGTGGTAATTCGTGGATTATAATTTGCCTTTAAGCGATGAAATCAGTATGATGATTGCTCCTGCGAAGATGAATATCAGGCTTAAATATTGTCCGGTGTTGAATAACGAATTTTGGTCGAAGGCGTTTAACGGCGCTTTAAATGTTTCCAAAACAAATCGTGAGAAGAATGTCAGCGAAAGAAACAATCCTAAAATTGTTCCCTGCGGGATTTTGTTTTGTGTTCTTTTATAGAAATTATAGAGGAAAAAGAATATCGCCAAATAACATACGGCTTCGTATAACTGCACCGGATGTCTTGGGAAATCCTCGTTGCGCTGCTCAAAAATAAATCCCCAAAATACGGATGTTTCGGTTCCGAGTATTTCGGAATTAAACAGATTGCCTAAGCGTATGAAAAATGCCGCCAGAGGAATCGTAACGCACACTTTATCCATGAGCCACAGCACGGGGATTTTTCTGTTTTTTGCCGTCAGGTAGAGAGCCGGCGGGATGGCAAACGCCGCTCCGTGACTTGATAAACCGCCTATTCCGGTATATACGCCGTTTTTGAATGGTATGAAAATTTCCAGAGGATTGTTCAGATAATATTCCGGAAAATAGAACAGACATTCGCCGAGCCTTGCGCCGATCAGTGCAGATAAAAATACAGCGTTGAGCGTTACGGGCAACAAAAACAGCGACTGGTTTTCGCGTTTCAGTATCAAATAAAAAACAATTGAAGCCGAAATAAATGCGGTGATTAAAAACAATCCGTAATAACGCAGATCCAACTGTCCTATGGAAAATGCTTTGGGCGAAACATTCCATTTTATGAAACAGTCGAAAGCGTTCATGCGGCTTATTTTTTGGGCTTAACCTTTACGGTTAATCCTTTTTTATACAAACCGATCAGCAGTATCACGCCGGCAAGAATAAGAGGGATGCTAAGGATTTGACCCATGTCCAGAATCATATTTTTCTCAAAATCTTCCTGCACTTCTTTTACAAATTCTATGCAAAATCGCGCTCCGAACAACAGGATCAAAAACAACGAAAATATTACGCCGTCCCGAAACGGCGGACGTTTCTTGAGATATAACATGTAGAGGAATATAAAAATCAGCAGATAACACAGCGCTTCATATATTTGGGTAGGGTGTTTGGGCAGGGTTTCTCCCCGTCGCACAAATATAAATCCCCAGGGCAGATTTGTTTCATGTCCATACACTTCGGAATTCATGAGATTTCCCATCCTGATAAAGAATCCCGCCAAGGCAATCGTGATAACTACACGGTCTAACGTCCACAGGTAAGGGACTTTGTTTTTACGACTGTAGTAGTATAATCCCAACAGTATCCCCACTGCCGCTCCGTGGCTTGCAAGCCCCTGATAACCGACAAATTCAAATGGAGAAAATCGCACCGGCAGGATGATTTCCAAAGGATGCGCCAAAAAATAGCCGGGGTCATAAAACAAACAGTGACCTAAACGCGCTCCGGCAATGGTTGCAATAAAAACAGGCATCCATACATTGTCGAATAAACTGATGGGACGATGTTCGCGCAGAATCATATTTTTGTATATCCATAAGCCCAAGGCAAAGGAAATAAGAAACATCAGGGCATACCACCGTAATCCCCAAAATATATAGGGAGAAGCATCCCATGTTACAGACAGCAGGTTGTGTGTCATAATTTTTTTATATAATAACGTTAATAATTTCGTACAATCGCAAATAATATAAGCATCACCAAAGCCATCAAAAACGTTCCGGCAAGCATTCCTCTCATTGTTCTCAGTTTGTTTTTCACTATGTAGAAATAGAATATTAATCCGTTAGGAAATACGCAAATACTGAAAACTTTGGTAACCCAGGTATCGTGAAATCCAAAACTGTGGAATTTGACAAGATACGCTGTTAAAAACAGCGCCAGCGGTACGGCAATTGATACTGTAAGTCCAAATATTATCGAATCTTTTTCTAAAATTTTCATTTTTAAATATAGCGGGAATCAATCAAAATAAATATCCCTTATCGGGGCGCAAAGTTAGATAAAATATATAAAAAACAAACGAAAAATATATTTCCTTATATCAATATCAAGAAAAGTTTTTACATTTGCACCGTTCAAAATATAATTTGAAAGTTAAAAATTTATTAGATGAATAAAATATTTACAATTATCGGGGTTTTACTGTTTTTTTCCTGCAACAGACACTCCGAACCCGAACTTCACATCAGTAACCGGACGGTTATTGTTTATATGCTTGGAGATAATTCTCTGAATACCGAAATCACGCCCGATATTAATGAGCTGGAACAAAGCTGGAGCGATGAATACGACGGTAATCTGGTGGCATACATCGACCAAAAAAGGGTAATGCCTTATGTGCTGAAAATAGAAAACGACAGAACATCTGACGTTGTTTCCCAAAAAACGATAACATATTCCGAACAAAACTCATGCACCATAGAAGTGATGGAAAAAGTTATTTCGGATATAAAAAAGATGTATCCGGCAAAATCGTACGGATTAATACTTTGGTCGCACGCTTCGGGGTGGTTGCCCGCCGCTAATGCGAGCACCAGAGCTTTCGGCGAAGACGACGGCGAAAATATGGAAATATATGAGCTTGCCAAACTGTCGGGAAAATATGATTTCATTATCTTCGACGCCTGCTATATGGCTGGTATCGAAACAGTGTTCGAACTGAAAGATAACACCGATTATATTGTGGCTTCGGAAGCGGAAATTTTAAGTTACGGATTCCCGTATAATAAAATTATCAGCCATTTGTTTAAACCGGACGCCGACCTTGTGTCGGCAGCGGAACAGTTTATGAGCTTTTACACATCTTCGGCAAACGAAGAAATGCAATCGGCGGTTATATCGGTAATCGATACAAGGAATCTGGACGCTTTGGCGGCTGTTTCAAAAACGATTATCCGAAAATATAAAAACAATATCGCCGGTCTGGATTTGTCGAATATCCAAAATTATGATTATGACGAACACATCTTTTTCGATTTTAAGGATTTTATGGACAATCTTGCAGCCAACGACCCCGATCTGCAATTGTTTCACAATACATTGTCGGCTTCGGTGGTTTTTGAAAACCATACGCCTTCCTTTATGAATAAATATAACATCAACAGGGCTTGCGGACTGAATTGTTATATCCTCGGACAATATCCGGGCTTGGACTATGCGTATCAAAAACTGTCGTGGTATAAAACAGTATATTGATAAAAGATGACTTGATTTTTCAGAGCAAAATATTTTGCGGATAAAATAATTACCTTTGCCGCAAATTTTGATACGTTATGGATGGTTATTTCAAAGGATTATTGATTTTTATACTGATAATTGCAGGCAGTCAACCTGTGGCGGCGAAATCTTTTGCGGGAGATATACGTGAAGACAGTGATTTTACACGGTTTGCAGCGGATTCTTCCGTTGAGATTCTGGAAAGTAAAAAAGCTAACGACAGGATGTTCTCAAAATACAAAAAAGATAATTCCATCGGTTTGATATTGACATATAAGGGTTCGATTGTTTTTATCAACAATAATATGTTTTCCCGGATAGACGAGCCGGCGCAAACATTTGATTTTGCAGATTCGGCAACCATTGTCTTCAGACAACAACAGGATTCGGCAAACCGAACCATAGCATATAAATATATATTTCAACTCGAACAATCCCAAAAGTGGATATTGCGCTATGCCGAGAAAAAAGTAACCGACGGAAACGAACAGCGTTATGTATTTACGGATAATTTTAAATCCGAATGTTCGATGGATAAATTTTCGATGGATATGTTCGATTTTGAACAGCATAGTCCCTGTAGTTACGTTTTTAGACAAACAAAATACTTGGACAGCATATTAATCCAAGTCAAAAACATGCGTGCGGCGAATGTCGAATCGTTTGAAAATGTTTTTAACGCGGCTCATGCCGAAGAACTTCTGCGGCATTATCCCATAACTCCCAATAATGTTACTCGCCTGAACAACATAGCATATTACCTCGAACAGATGTCAATAGCAACGCCCGCTATTGTTATTCTGGAAGATATTGTTGCCGAATACCCGAACAGAACGGTCAGTTATCTAAACTTGGGCGATGCACTGACGAAAAAGAAATTGACGGTCAAAGCAAAGAAGATTTATAAGCAGTATATTTCGCTGATGAAAAGTAACGGAAAAGCGAATGAAATCCCTAAAAGATTATCGGATTAGAGGTACCTTTACCCTTATACCTTAACGGACGCCGAAATGTGGGTTTAACAAATTTGTAACAATATTTTTCCTTTCCTGTAATATCTTTCGCCTTATTTTGCGGACAAAATGAGATGATTGAAAGTATCTCTCGAAAAAAGTATCTTTATGGACAGTAAGAAAATAAAACAAAAAATAGCGTTTACAATATTCAGGATTTTGAGTTTATTGGTTGTTGGTATTCTGTTTTGGATATTGGGTTTTATTATTTATAACGGCATCGGTGTTATAAACTGGACGTTTTTGACCACCGCCCCCGCCGACGGTATGACTGCGGGCGGGATTTTCCCTGCCATAGTCGGAACGCTGTGTTTGATTGTGGGGAGCATCGTTTTTGCCTTTCCCATAGGAGTGATGTCGGGGATTTATATCAACGAATATGCCGGAAACGGCTGGATTGTGAAATTTATACGCATCATGACCAATAACCTCAGCAGTATTCCGTCGATAGTGTTCGGTTTGTTCGGCATGGCTTTATTTGTTAATACATTCGGATTCGGCGATTCCATTATTGCAGGCTCTTTTACTTTGGGACTGCTGATTTTGCCGCTGATTATCCGTACCACCGAAGAAGCCCTGAAAGCTGTGCCGGATTCATACAGAACAGGCAGTCTGGCTTTAGGCGCAAGCAAGTTGCAAACAATCGCAAGAGTAACCCTGCCGGTAGCTTTTCCCAATATTATCACAGGTTTGATACTTGCCATAGGTCGTGTTTCGGGCGAAACGGCTCCCGTTTTATTCACCGTAGCCGCCTATTTTCTACCTAAATTACCTCAAAGTATTTTTGATCAGGTGATGGTTCTTCCGTATCATTTATATGTTATCGCCACAAGCGGCACAGACCTCGAAGCATCCCGTCCCATTGCCTACGGAACCGCTCTGGTTTTAATCGTGATAGTTCTGTTGGTAAATCTGTCGGCAAATATTTTGCGAAAATATTTCGGCGGAAAGGTAAAAACAAATTGAAGGATTGTTCGGTTGATGTTTAGAACGATATGAAAAGATTTGTTGAAAATCCGCGTAAAAAAGAGAGGGAAGAAAGTATCGTATTTTTATTTAAAGACTTCTTTCCATATAGTTATGTAGGATTTTGAGCGGGAGATAATTTCTCCGTTTGTGCAAAATACTGATTCGGACTGTTTTTCTCCATAATCTGCACCTCTCCATTCTCTTGCAAACCGTATAGCTTCATTGCTGATTATTTCATCATATTCATTTGTGCCGATTACTGTTTTCGGCTTTTTGATAAATATATTCGATATTAGTTTTGTTGCGAGATTACTTTTTGCCAGTAATACTATTGCGGCAATTACGGGAATAAGAAAAATTAATGTTTTGATAGTCATAATTCATTTTTTTGCGCAAATGTACAAATAAATTATTTACTGCAAAAAAAAGTTATTAACATTATTCCGTACAATACTCCCCGATATTGATACCGCGGGTGCATTTCAAATTGTCGGTTTTGAGATTCCTGTTTTTTAAACGCAAAGAATCAGCAAAGTTCGCAAAGCATTTCCCTTGCGAACTTTGTGACACCCTTTGAAACTGTTTTGCCATTTCCAGTTGACTGGAAATCGACTTTCAAACCGATTTGCCATTTCCAGTTGACTGGAAATCGACTTTCAATACTGTTTTGCCATTTCCCAACGTTGGGAAATGGATTTTTAAACTGTTTTGCCATTTCCCAACGTTGGGAAATCAACTTTTAATACTGATTTGCCATTTCCCAACGTTGGGAAATCGACTTTCAATACTGATTTGCCATTTCCCAACGTTGGGAAATGGATTTTGAAACTGTTTTGCCATTTCCCAACGTTGGGAA
>JAISRS010000423.1 GCA_031273485.1 Prevotellaceae bacterium | reverse complement strand
CAGTTCGGCGATAACAATTATGCGTTAAAATTTGTTTAGTAATGCGGTAATAATTATCTTTGTGACCGATAATTTGTTTCGGGATTAAGTATTTATGATTTTTAAAATAAGTTGATATAAATGAAAATAGCATTGATAGGTTATGGCAAAATGGGTAGGACAATCGAGGGTTTTGCCGTTAGGAGAGGACACTCCGTAACAATAAGAATAGACAAGGACAATACGGAGGATATTTATTCCGAATTGTTTAAATCGTCGGATGTGGCAATTGAGTTCAGTTGCCCCGAAACGGCGTTTCATAATGTTTCCACAGCCTTAAAATCAGGCGTTCCGGTGGTGTGCGGCACCACAGGATGGATAGATAAACTTGAGGAAGCAAAACGATTGTGCAACGAACAAAAAACGGGATTCATTTATTCGTCGAATTTCAGTCTTGGAGTTAATATATTCTTCCACATCAACAGGAAATTAGCCGAAATAATGAAACAGTATCCCGACTATGTTCCCACAATTGAAGAAATACACCATATACACAAAAAAGACGCTCCGAGCGGCACTGCAATAACTTTAGCCGAAGACGTTTTAAGTCACATCGGTTTAAAAAAATGGTCGTTGGAAAAGGAAGAAAACAGTTTGCATATCTCGGCTGTGAGAGAAGGAGAAGTCCCCGGAACACACTCTGTTTCTTACGAAAACAGTATCGACATCATCAAAATCAGCCATGAGGCAAAAAGTCGGGACGGGTTTGCCCTGGGAGCCGTTATTGCCGCAGAATTTATAAAAGACCGACTGGGATTTTTTACTATGAAAGAAGTTCTCGGACTGGTTTAATTTAATCGAAAATGGAACAATTTGCAGTTTATATGAAAGTTATGGAATACGGGATAATCAAAAACATTCGTTTTGTGAAACCGGAAATCATTAAATTATTATTTAACAGAGGACTCTGCACCGGTTTATTATTCGTATTGCTGATCGTGCCGCTGCTTGCGGCGTCACAGGAGAATATAACCGGAATCGCAATAAATCTGGAAGGAACTTTGATGTACTATACTGCTGAAAAAGCGGGAGTTCATAATCTGTACGCATCAACAAAAACACAGTCGGGAACATGGGGCGAAGGAATTTCCGAAGACTCTTTTAATGAATATATTAAAGGATATGTGGTTAAAACGCCCTTTTTATCTTACGACGGGCAAACACTGTATTTCAGTTCAAATCTTCCCGGAGCTAAAGGTTTCGACATCTTTTATTCAAAAAAAACAGGGGATTCGTGGACAAAACCGGCGCCTGTTCCGATAATAAATACCGAGCAGGATGAGATGTCGCCCGCTCTTGCAGCAAATAATCAAACCATCTATTTCACAAGGTATAGCCCCGAAAACAGCTGCTACAGCATATATACTTCCAAAACCGAAAATTCCGGATGGTCTTTTCCGCAGATTTTGCCTGCGCCCGTTAATGCGGGATGTGAAAATCATGTAAATATCTCTCCCACGGGGGATGTGTTGCTTTTTTCGTCCGACAGGCTCACCGAAAAGAAGAAAAAAAAATATACCGTATTCTACACAATCCTAATCGGTAACAACCTGTGGTCGCCGCCGACGCCTGTGGACGAGGTAGTGAAAGAGGCAAACGAATTTAGCCCTGCTTTCGACAATCAAAACGATGATATTTATCTTGTTAAAGGAGGTATCGACAGCCTGATTCACAAAATTCATTTCTACAATACCCCCAAACAGATTACTCCAAAATCCTATACCACGCTAACGGGGACGGTGAAAACGGAGGAAGGAAAAACTATGGGGTTAAACATCACGATTACCGATAATTACACCGGCTCGGTTTACGGTCAATCGTCCAGCAACCCGCTAAACGGCGAATACGCTATTGTGATTCCTAACGATGGAATTTACACGGTTAATTATGCGAAAAAAAATGGTCCGCAGAAATTTGAAGTCATCAATACAATTCATAATTATCAGGCGCAAATTATTAAGAAAGACGTGATTGTAGTTGATCGGCTGGCATTGGAAGTCAATGTGCAGGACGCCTTGTCGAATCGCTTTATTGATGCTGATGTACAGGTGTATGAAAAAACCAAAAGCGCCAAGGTCAGTAAACTCAAAACGGGTCAATACCACATCACAACGCCTGTGTTTGAAGGCGTTGAAGTGGAAATATATAAAGAGAATTATGTGAAGGAAATTCTTAATATCAAGTTTGACGATTATGTGGAATTTCCCGAAATGCAATATCATGTTAAACTTAAACCCGATTTGCGCTCCGGCGAAATCAACGTAAGCGACCTGTCGTTTAACAAGGGATTAAATGCGGATGTTTCGGTTAAAAATCTTAATATTAAGGACGATGTGGTTCATATCTCTTCACCGGATACGGGAAAATATGTATTCGGCATAAGAAAAGACTGCAAATATTCTATCAGTGTGACACTGAAAAATCATCTGTATTTTTACGCCGTCTGGGATGTCGATGCAAGCCGTATAAGTCAGGTTTTGAATGTGAAACCGGTTCCGTTGAACGAAATCAATAAAATCCCCATGTTCAATTTAGTGTTTCGGAAAGATGATTCGAGGCTGTTGCCCGAAGCTTTGGGCGAGTTGGATTGCGTTGCCGACATAATAAAAAATCATCCCGAATATAAAGCCGTAATTTTCTTATATCAACTTGAGTATGAAACGGAACTCTGGCAACAACGCATGAGAAGCATAATGGATTTTATGGAATCGAACAGGATACCAAAAACGCAATACAAATTAGAAATCAGCCTTGTTGATGCGGAAAAATTGCCGGATATTAGTTTTGTGGCAAAATGAATTATGAATTCGTCTGAACCATGATTAAAGGATTTTTAGGATTTTTTACAGGATTAACAAGATTTTCAGGATTAACAATTGCGTAGATTGGAAAAAATCCGCAGGATTTAATTCGTGGTAATTCGTAAAAATTCTATAGCGTTAAACATTCGTGTAATTCGTGGATAAAAAACATTGTGGATAAAAAACATTCGTGGCAATTCGTAAAAATCCGCAGGATTTAAATTCGTGGCAATTCGTAACATCCGCAGGAAAAAATTCGTGTGATTCGTGTAATTCGTGGATAAAAAATCGTGGATAAAAAGAAAAGTGATAAAAAGAAAACTCATATAAAAAGTAATACGTTATGTACGGAGATTTAAAAAAACATTTAACAGCAGAACTGCAATCAATTGAAGATGCAGGTCTTTATAAAAGAGAAAGAATTATAACTTCGCCTCAGGCGGCGGAAATAACAGTAGGCGGGAAAACAGCGTTGAATTTTTGCGCCAACAATTATCTTGGTCTTTCGAATAATCCGAGAGTGATTGAGGCGGCAAAAAAAACTATGGATACTCACGGATTCGGGATGTCGTCCGTAAGGTTTATCTGTGGCGCTCAGGACATTCACAAGGAGTTGGAAGCCTCCGTAAGTCGATATTTCAAAACGGAGGATACGATTTTGTATGCCTCCTGTTTCGACGCTAACGGAGGCGTGTTTGAGCCTTTGCTGTCGGAGGAAGACGCAATAATTTCCGATGCGCTGAATCATGCTTCGATAATAGACGGGGTGCGTTTGTGCAGAGCAAAACGTTATCGGTACGCAAACGCCGATATGAGGGAATTGGAAGACTGTCTGAAGGAGGCTCAGGCGCAGAGATTCAGGATTATAGTTACCGACGGAGTGTTTTCCATGGACGGCAATGTGGCTCCGATGGATAAGATTTGCGATTTGGCGGAGAAATACAAGGCTTTGGTTATGGTTGATGAATGTCATTCTGCCGGAGTTGTCGGAAACACAGGGCGGGGCGTGAATGAACTGTTTGATGTTTACGGCAAAATTGATATTCACACCGGAACGCTTGGTAAGGCGTTTGGCGGAGGAATAGGCGGCTTCACCACAGGACGAAAGGAAATCATTGATTTATTGCGTCAACGTTCCCGTCCCTATTTGTTTTCCAATTCAATACCTCCGGCAATTGCGGGCGCAAGCATCGAAGTGTTTAAAATGCTGGACGAAAACGATTCTCTCCATTCCAAACTGATGGAAAATGTTGAATATTTCCATTCCGGAATGATTGCCGCCGGATTTGATATTAAACCTACACAATCTGCCATTTGCGCCATAATGCTTTATGACGCGAAACTCGCTCAGGATTTCGCTTCGCGTATGCTGAATGAAGGCATTTACGTAACAGGGTTTTATTTCCCCGTAGTTCCACAAAATCAGGCGAGAATAAGAGTACAATTATCCGCTGCTCACAATAAATGCCATTTGGATAAATGTATAGAAGCGTTTATAAAAGTTAGAACGATGAACGATGCCTCCTCGCCGCTCGCGCGGATTTGTAATCCGTGCGTCCCCGCCGATGCCCAGCCCCCCCGTTCGGCGTAGCGTCCCGCTACGCCGAAGCTAAAAGCAGGCTTCCAGCTTGCAAACCTGCTTGCAACAAGGCGAGTCTGCGCTTTTAGCGGGTACTAAGGTCTTTAAGGACTTTAAAGTCCTTAAAGACCTTAAAGACCTTAAAGTGGAAACACTCCCCCTAACAGTGGGAGCGCCTTCGTTCGGCGTAGCCGTCATTGCGAGGCGCAAGCCGAAGCAATCCAGAAAAATAAAGCATAAAATAAGGTTATATTCCGGATTGCTTCTTCGCTTCGCTCATCGCAATGACGGCAAGCGCAGTTGAGAAAGGGCAACGCCCTTTCCTGTATTCCGGACGATTGTGTGATTTTGTCATTGGTAGGGGGAATATTACAAGCAACAAACAAGAGATAATGACA
>JAISRS010000184.1 GCA_031273485.1 Prevotellaceae bacterium | reverse complement strand
TCACATTCGGCAAGGTCGCAAATTGCGGACATTTTGAAGACGTAACAACGTCGAAGCACACGGTTTGTTCACATTTTCTGACATTGTGTCAGGAAATGCTCCCGAATCATTCACGTTTTATGACAAAATGACAGAAAACGGCCCTAATTTATCAGTATTTTATGACAAATTGTCAGGAAATGTTACCGAATTATTCACATTCTACGACAAATTGTCAGGAAATGCCCCCGGAATGTCCGCATTTTATCTCATTGCCGTTGTCGAAGTTTTCGGAATGTGGACATTTTCGGAATGTTACAAAATTAAATCGTAAATTGAATCATAAATTAAATCCAAAATAAGATTTAGCCAAGTAATTTTGCACGCGGATTTAACAGATTTACGCAAATTATTATTTATTTGATAATAGCGTTTATTTTAATCTTATCTGCGAAAATCCTTATAATCTGCGCTATCTGCGTGCTTTCTCGATAACCTCTTTAATAAAATTTTCACATTAGTAACATTCCTTGGGGGGGAGTGGAGGGGCTGCTGCCGCTCGCGCGGATTTGTAATCCGTGCGTCCCACGCCGATGTGCGTGGAACAGCGGTGAACGGATGCGGAGGCATGGGTTGCAAACCTGCGCAAGCGGAATCTATACTCTATATTTAACTCTGTGTATTTATTACACGCACGGATTACAAATCCGCGCGAGCGGAAAGTATAAAAGCATGCTTTGAAAATCTAAAAGCATGCTCGGAAGGTCTAAAAGCATGCTCGGAAAGTCTAAAAGCATGCTCGGAAAGTCTAAAAGCAGGCTCGGAAGGTCTAAAAGCAGGCTCGGAAAGTCTAAAAGCAGGCTCGGAAAGTCTAAAAGCATGCTCGGAAGGTCTAAAAGCATGCTCGGAAAGTCTAAAAGCATGCTCGGAAGGTCTAAAAGCATGCTCGGAAGGTCTAAAAGCAGGCTCGGAAAGTCTAAAAGCAGGCTCGGAAAGTAAAATTTGTAATTTTAATTGTCTGAACCATGATTAAAGGATTAAAGGATTTTTGTCTTCGCAGAAGAATTTCGTGTAATTCGTAAAAATCCGCAGGATTTTAAATTCGTGGAAATTCGATAAAATTCGTGAATAAAAATCCGTGTAATCCGTGTAATTCGTGGATTAAAAAAATCGTGGAAATCTGCAGGATTTTAAATTCGTTTAATTAGTTTACTACCCCTTTGAGGGGGTCGGAGGCTGATGACAAAAGTAAACTTCGTGGAAATTCGGCTACGGAAGATGATTGCGGTAAATAAGTGAGATATTTAGAGTTAAAACCGTATGGAGGGAGCTGTTATAGAAATATTTTTTTATTGAGATTTGCAGTATCAAATAATTTATTTACCTTTGCACGCTAAAATTTTAATAAATTAAAATAGAACAAATTGATGTACGCAATTGTAGAAATAGCAGGACAACAATTCAAAGTTGCAAAAGAACAGAAACTCTTCGTACACCGTCTGGAAGGCGCCGAAGGCGATTCCGTGAGTTTTGATAAAGTACTGCTGAAAGATGAAGACGGTAAGGTACAAGTTGGCACACCTACAGTGAAAGATGCCATCGTGACTGCAAAAGTATTGAAACACGTAAAAGGTGACAAAGTCATAGTTTTCAAGAAAAAGCGCAGGAAAGGATATAAAGTGAAAAACGGACATCGTCAGCTTTTTACTCAAATTCAAATTGAAAATATTGTATAATTAATTTTTTGGGAGGAACAATAAAATGGCACACAAAAAAGGCGTCGGCAGTTCGAAAAACGGACGCGAATCACACAGTAAACGATTAGGTGTAAAACTCTTCGGAGGGCAAGCCGCTAAAGCGGGGAATATATTAGTCCGCCAAAGAGGTACAGTTCACAATCCGGGCGACAATGTAGGCATTGGCAAAGACCATACACTGTATGCTCTTATCGACGGATTTGTGGTTTTTAGAAAAAAAGCAAACTCGAAATCTTACGTGTCGGTTGTTGCTCAATCGCAGTAAAATTTAAAATATCCGGAATCCTGATATTGATTAAAGGTTTTGTAAATAGAAATTAGATTATTGCCATATTAAATTAAATTTCCAAATATTAGGAATCTTCGGATAGAACGTTTGATTAGCGCTGCCTGAATGAATTTTCAGGCAGCCTTTTTTTCCAGACAGTGCCTATGCCGGACAAGCTGGAATCAAAGAGGATATATTTGACTGCGCCGAACTTATGTTTCAAATTGTTGTTTCTTTACGAAGTACAAAAACCTTATTTCTCTACCTTATTTAAACAACAAAACAACCTCAGTAACTACGGTAATCTCCACAGTCCAAAAACCTTATTTGTTTATTTTATGTTATCTCACAATCACAATCTAATAAGCTAATGAGGTTTACAGGGGAGGAATTATGGTGGTTACTGAGGTTGTTTTGTTTGGTAAATAAGGTAGAAATAAGGTTTTTGTACCTCGTAAAGAAATTTTTTAACAGTAGAGTAGAGAGGAGGAGACAAGTTTCCCCTCTATACTCTACTGAAAATTCTTTGCGCTCTTTGTGTTAAAAAACAACCATATTAAAATTGAATATTCTGCCAAAAATTACATCAATTTCAGAAATAAGATACTAAAAACATTTCCTGCCGCGAGTACACTCTAAAATATCGTTTCATAAAAAAAATGTCATCGAATTTTTTTAATCCACGAATTAACACGAATTAACACGAATTTAAAATCCTGCGGATTTTTACGAAACGTAAGTTCGACGCAGTCAATTACACGATTTTTTTATCCACGAATTTTGGGAGGCTGTCTTTAAAAGTAATTTAGTACGCAGATTTAACAGATATTCAAATTATTTATGGGAACCTCTAAAAACTCAATTTTTCTACGTTCAATGTCAATTTTATTAATTTTTAAATCCTCATTTACTATATGTAAACTCCGGTTTAAAAATCTTATCTGCCTCGAAAAATCAAGTTTTTAGGAGTTCCCTTATCTGTATAAATCCATCCAGTCTGCGTTAGCGTGCTTAATTCCAATTTATTGTTCATAATTCACAATTTTTACCTTTATTTTTGCCTGTTTTATTCCCGAAAAGTACCTTAATAAAACATATTTTTAAATATTATTTATGTGATAATCAAGGTATATATTTTTTATTGTGTGTATTTATAAAAAAAATATATACATTTACGCAAAAAAATATTGGTAGATATATAACATACATTAACAATATTTAACGCGAAGGGATTTAATAATAGACGCTGAAATTTATTTGGATAAAAAATATTTTTTGTATTGCATACATCATAAAAACAAGTAAATTTGCGTTTTAAACAGGCAAGTAAAAAATGACTCAAAAACAACGTAAAATACTTACGGTAATAATACTGATAGCATCAACAGGTCTTGTTTTTGTGCAGGGAATATGGATATTTGGAGTTTATACCAACCGCCAAAACGAGTTAAATGCGAAAGTAGAAGATATTTTAACAACTGTTGCGGATAAAATATGGCAGGAAGAAGCCTTCACTCAAGTGGATTATGACTTCACCGTCGATTCGGCATCACAAATGTACGACGTGCTGACTTCCCGCAACTTGAAATATCTCACCCGCTCCGAAACCGTGCTGGACGACCGCAGTATAGAGTCAATGAAAAAAACGCAGTACCTGGACACCAGCATAATTAATGTCATAGAAAGAGATCGTGCAAAAAGCGGAGAAGCTATCAAACGCCATCTCGTTGAACTTGTATATGAACGAATGATATATACGGATGTACCGATAGAACAAAGAGTAACAATAGAACATCTCGATACTCTAATCAAAAAAGAACTGAGGAAAAACGGTATTAAATTCGACTTTCAAATAGCAATCTGCGACACCTCCGGCAAAAAAGTAATGCTGTCGGATACTTACGAAGACCCCGACAATCACCATGTCTTCAACAAACAACTATTCCACAGCGATACGGATAACTCTTCGGGCGAATATTTTCTTCAACTCTATTTTCCCAAAGAATTTGAAATGATAATAGCCCGCATCTGGCCTCAAATGCTCTCGTCGCTGATTCTGGTCACAGTAATCTTCACAATCTTCATATACACCATGTATGTGATAGCCATGCAAAAAAAAGTATCAAAAGTAAAAGCCGATTTTATCAGCAATATCACACACGAACTGAAAACTCCAATATCTACCATATCTCTTGCCGCCCAGATGCTTGGAGATGACAATATCCCGCAGTCGGCTAAAAATATCCCCAAACTGTCGGGCATGATAAAAGAACAAAGCAAACAGTTGAGCTTCCTGGTAGAAAAAGTATTGCAAACCTCCGTATTTGAACGCCAAACAATAGTGCTGAACAAACAGGAAATAAGTCTGCACGCAATAATAAAAGAAGCCGACGACATCATGACGCTTCAATTACGCAATAAAAAAGCAACTCTGATAACGGAGTTACGAGCAATAAACGATATTATCCTGACCGACAAATCATATTTTGTAAACGTCATAACCAATCTTTTGGATAATGCGCTGAAATATTCGAAAGACGTCCCCAAAATAACAGTAGGGACAAAAAATGAGAACGGACAGATAGTTTGCTACATCTCCGACAACGGAATAGGAATAAACGAAGAAGATAAAAGTAGAATTTTCGAGCAATTTTTCAGAGTATTTACCGGAGATGTTCACGACGTCAAAGGCTTTGGACTGGGTTTGAATTATGTAAAAAAAATAGTGGAACTCAGCGGCGGAACAATATCGGTTGAAAGTGAAATAAATGTGGGTACAACCTTCTATATTTGGTTGCCCTTAGTAAATAATAAAAATTAAAATATTAATGTTATGAGTTTTAAAGCAAAAGTGTTACTCGCAGAAGACGATGAAAATCTTGGTATTTTATTGAAAGAATACCTGAAAGTAAAGGATTACGACACGGACCTATATTCGGATGGAGAAGAAGCATTCAAAGGATTCCGTGATTCGTCGGGAACATACGATATATGTATCCTCGACGTAATGATGCCCGTCAAAGACGGCTTTACCTTAGCCAAAGAAATCAGGCAAATGTCACCCGACATTCCCATAATCTTTCTGACGGCAAAATCAATGAAGGAAGACATAGTTAAAGGCTTCTCTTCCGGAGGGGACGACTACATTACCAAACCTTTTAATATCGAGGAACTGATACTTAGAATCGAAGCGATTCTGAGAAGGTCTGCACCGTCGGAACTGACCCAGACCACCTACACTATCGGCGACTATGTATTCAACCCTACAAAGCAAACTATCGTTTATTCCATCGATGGAAAAGAACAAAAATTGACGTCGAAAGAAGCCGAACTGTTACGATTTTTATGCGTAAACCGCAATAATGTTCTTGACAGAAATTTTGCGCTTAGAACAATCTGGAATGACGACAGCTATTTTAACGCCCGAAGCATGGATGTGTATATCACAAAATTACGCAAAGTTTTAAAAGACGATCCGTCAATTCAAATAATTAATATCCGCGGAAAAGGATTTAAATTGATAGATTAATACTTTTTAAGAATTGTATTGAAAGTTTATTTTATACCTTTGCCGCTCGAAAATATAATTTTAAACATTGATTTATGTTCAATTTTTTGCAGTCTTTTTTTTCAGGTATTCCGTCAACGAGGTCTTATGATGCCAAATTGCACGAACATGAGAGATTATATACAGTATATCTGGAAACTCTCGAATCCGACGATTATAAACGATATACGGAACTAAAAGAATACCTCTCTCATCCGACAAAATTTAAAAACAGCGTTGCGCAGTCAGAAGACAAACTTCGACAGTCAAAAGAAAAACTTGAAAGGTTTAACTCAACAAACCGGCAGTTCAAAAGCGTGCAACAGCTTAAAAAAGAGTTTAAACTTCAACACAGGCGAAAACCAAAACTCCGGTTTCTCCGCACAAAAGAAGAACGCGCCCAACGCTCGGAAGACAACCGACAACTCAACGCCGCAATACACCAACTGCACGAAGAACATCGGCAGTATCGGGCAGACCGTGAACGCGACAAACAAAATCTTCTGAATGAAGTCGAACTCCGTAAACAGGACATAGTGCAATTGAAAACCGAATTTGAACAACTGAAACAAGAGTTCAAAAAACTCCAAAATTCAAAACCGATAAAAAACGTTTTCAAAGCCAGACGAAAGTATTCCAAAATATTCAAAGAACTGGAACGCTGGGTGCTGAAATTCTATGACGATTTTTCCAAACCGGAAATCGACTCAAGATGGTCGAATAAACAAATCGTCAGCGAAAAGTTAATAAACGGCGCTCCCTACTCTCCCATAGAAGACCTGCATATTTTCTCCCCGGACAACATTCAACAAGGTGGAGGAAAATTGAAAATCAGAACCAAACAGGAACAAAAAGAAGGTCTCGCCTGGGACAAAAACTATGGACTTGTGCCGAAAGTATTTTCGTACACATCCGGAATGCTCACAACATCACACTCGTTCAACCAGTTGTATGGTAAATTCGAAGCAAAAATACAGGTAAAACAGTCGCATGGAACATATCACGCCTTTTGGATGGGAACAACAACTAAAATACCTCATCTGAACATATTTAAGTTTGAAAACCATAATCTTACAATTTCCGTCTATACAAATGATAAAACCGTAGAACAGAAATTGAAATACAAACTTAAAAACGAATCTTATATCTACACACTGTTGTGGACAAATTCCAAACTGACCTGGCTCATCAACGGTAAAAAAGTGTATGAAATGCCGAATATCATAAATGAACCGATGTATATATCTATCTCATCGGGAGTTTTTGACAAAAAAGCAAATCCCACAACAATGTATGTTGACTGGATAAGATGTTTTAGACATAACTAATTTATATGTTGTTGCGATGGAAGAAGCTCTTTGCGGGAGATATAAATATTATATAAATTCTTATTTCACCGACTGTAAAAAGCAGGCAAGTCTGTCGGCGTTGTTTCTATTGCTGCAGGAAAGCGCATGGAAACACGCCGAAGAACATAATTTCGGATGGACAGCCCTGTCCGAAAATAATTATTCATGGGCGCTTTCGAGAATAAAAGTATGCATCAACAGCTATCCTCTGTTGCACGATTCCGTGTTTCTGGAAACCTGGAGCAAAGAACCGGATGCACTTATGGCTTATCGAGATTTCGAAATGTTTTCGACGGATAATACCAAAATCCTGTCGGCAACCTCCGCATGGCTGATACTGAATACGGAAAACAGAAAACTTCAAAGAATATCTTCGATGAAACACAATTTCCCCATATCAATCAACCGACACGCAATGCAGACAACTCTGGGAAAATTGCCTCAACATTCATCTCCCGCAGACCCGCAAAATTATCCCGTTAACACAATCCCATACAGCGCCATAGATATAAACGGACATGTGAATAATACCCTGTACCTGCAATGGATAATTGATAGTTTCCCCCCGAATTATATCATGACTCATGATGTATATGAAGCCGAAATTAACTATCTGCAGGAATCGGTACTCGGACAACAATATTATGTCGTCATCGAAGAAATTGCACAGAACGAATATCTGTGCAGCGTCGTCAGATTCCACGACAATAAAGCATTATCAAGAATGATACTCAAATTCCGTTGACCACCGAAATCCACGATTTTTTTATCCACGAATTACACGAAACGTAAGTTCGACGTAGTTAATTACACGAATTTAAAATCCTGCGGATTTTTTCCGCACCGCTCGCGCGGATTTGCAATCCGTGCGTGTAATAGTAGGAAACGGACATGGTAGCGTCCCCGTTCGGCGACAAAAATAAGATGACAAAAATTCGGCGACAAAAAGGGCTAAATCTTATTTTGAGGCGCTATGGTAAGAGATAACGACTATGTACCCTTCGTTCTGCGTCGGGATAGCCCGAAGGGCTTGATTTTCATAACCGCAGGTCATCGACCTGCGGAAACGCCCTCTCACACCACTGCCTGAAAGGCAGGACTAATTATTATTATTTCAATTTACCTTTCAGGCAG
>JAISRS010000397.1 GCA_031273485.1 Prevotellaceae bacterium | reverse complement strand
ACAGCCGACAGAGATAAAGGACAAAAAAATCATCAAGGAAATTATAGAACAGATCCGCAAGCCTATATCGCCGGAAGCGAAGAAACGGCATGAAGAAGAAGAAAAGTATATAAGGAAATCCTTCAAGTAGTTTTGACCAGATCCTTATGTTCAGAGAAAACCATATAAATTATTTGCCTAGATTGCTTTCCCAGACTATCAACTTCATTGTTGTGCCCGATGAACTATTTTAGTGTTTCATGGCAGCAGTCGTTCCACTAATTTGAATACAGTAGTTATCGGATTTTGTTCCCTTAAAGGCCGTTCTGATTGTCGTAAATAAAGCTTTTGAGCATTCTGTAGCGCTGTTTTCTGTCTATTTTGCAATAGTTGATACATCCCTTCATCATTTTTTTGATACGGTTTTCCTAATAGTTCAGTAATTTTTTTCTTATATTGTTCACGGGACAAGGCCGCATCATAGTAGTGATAGTGAAGCATATACCATATCTCAAATGCCTCTATTGAATAAGCACATTTTATTTGATTTCTCCCGGCAAGTAAGATTGCGTTAATAAAAAGTTCCACTGAAAAATCATCCTTGTCAAAAACACACCAGACTTCTATATATGGTTCTTTCTTTTTTCGGGCTTCGTTCTTCAACTTGATTGCCTCATTTACTAATGAGACGGTATTGTAACCGGTTCCGTGAATATCAATGCGATCGTATACTTCTGGATTTTCAGGAAATTTTCTAAAATAGTTTGGTTCAGTCTTCTCACCTTCACAGACAATCAGGATATGGCGTAATTTACGGGTGTCTTTAAGACGCGTTAAGGCTTTCCTTTTTCGGAAGAGTTCATCATGTCCCATTATTTATGAAGCCCCACCTGTAGCAGTATCTCATTAATATATGGAACAGCGCCGTATTTTCCTTGCAAATAATTTTTGTTATATGAGGCATCTTTCCGAACCGGTTCTTTATATTCTACCAGCGAATATAGATCTGTGGCTCCAAACTGGTCTTTTTCACAGAACCAGATTTGATCCCGCCGGAATAGTTTATTAGTTAAAATATTGACTGCATGACAGGAAATCACTAACTGCGCGTTTCTGGAGTTAGTGGCAGGTGAATTAAATAATTTGATAATTGCTTCAATAATAAGAGGGTGGAGCATGGTATCAAATTCATCAATAAAGAGAGGGGTCCCGTTTTTGAGAGCGCTTAAAATGGGGATAGAATAGGAAAAGAGTTTTATGGTTCCTCCGGATTCGTCTTCTTCGGCCAGATATTTTTCTCCAACGGGCTGTTCATCATTATATACCGTATGTCCAAAAAATACCCTCTCCTGTTTTTCAATATGGGGAACCCTTTTTTTCAAGTATTCCAAAAAAGCTTTTAACTCCGGGTCTTCGTTTTCTCTGGAATCCAGTGTCCGGGTTTCGCTTTTAAACCCATTGATTTGAATATCCGCATAATGCAGGAAGCTAATAATATCCTGCTGGTATTCCTGATTATGCAATTCTTTCTTTGTAATAAAGCGAAAATCCCGTACCCCTGATGTTACCTCCAGTGTACTGAAATACCGAATGATTTGGGCTGATATTTCGCCATTGTTCTGGGCGCAGACAGAAAGAAGGCTGCAATTATTCCGGACAAATTGTTTGCTCCGGCCACCCTCTTTGAAATAGGATGTACTGATAATTTCCTGGCGCTGCCGTATAAAAAGATTTACTTCCCGTACATTGTAGACCGCAAAAAGGTATTCTTCTATAACATCTTTTTCAGTAACAGAGAATCCATAACGATACCTGATGTTCTTATCTTCATCGTCCAAGGCATAGAAAATCAGCTCAAAGGAAGACGGTTGTCCCTCGGTTTGTTTGGAAAAAGCAAAGGGGTCAGTCCCGGTACTGTCCCCAATTTGTTTTCGAGGCCCTGATTTGACGGCAAAATAGAGGAAAAAATACAAAGCATTGAAAAAGTTAGACTTCCCACTCGCATTGGCGCCGTAGATGACCGCGGATTTGAGAAATTTGAGGTTATTGTCCATTTCAAAGGTATTTGATTCTGACAATTCCCGATCTTTTGTCGAGATGAGGGAAAAAGTGACTCTTTCCTTAAAGGAACGGAAGTTTTCAATAGTAAATTCCGCGATCATACAGGCTCCTTGTGTTTTAAGTATACAATATATCGGCATAAATAGCAAGATATTGACGAATTTCACGGAAATTTCACAAAATATTCACTTATATGTTGACTTAAATGGATTATTTTTATATATTGTAATCAACGCCATGTATGGGGTATTGATGAAAGTCATTATCCCATATATCAGGCTTAACATGTGATAAGTTATATGGCAAAGGAGTGAAAAAGTGGGACTTCAAGCAAAATTTAAGGAATTTGAAGAAAAAATTCGGTTGACCTGGTCAGATGAGAAACTTAAAACGATACGTGAAAAGGACACATCCATCCAAGGCGATATTAAACTGGCTTTCAAAGATAAAGGTTATCCAGTTCTTTATTTTTTCCAACAAGGATCTTATGCTACCCAGACATGCATCGAACCCCTCAATGAAGGAGATGATTATGATATTGATGTTGGAGTTGTAATTAGTAAGTCCACTGCTCCAGATAATCCTGTTGATGTCAAGAAAACCCTCAGAGATGTCCTAAAAGACAGAAATTTTAAAAATCCTAAGATCAAGATGCCCTGCGTTACAGCCCAATATTATAATCAGGGGGAGAAACGTTTTCATCTTGATTATCCTATTTACAGTAAGATTGATGCGAGTTCCTTTTATCTTGCTATTGGAAAAGAAAATTCAGGTGATGAAATTCGTAATTGGGAAAAAGGTGATCCAAAAGGATTAATCGATTGGCTGAATGATCAATCAAGTTTTTCCGGTGAAGAATATTATGCACAATATAAAAGACTTGTTAGATATTTAAAACGCTGGCGGGATTATTCCTTTTCAACTGCCGATAGAAAAAAAGTTTATTCTATCGGTTTAACCGTTATGTTAAAGCGATCATTTAAAGGGAACACATTTAAAGGGAACATCTCTTTTGATGGTGAAAACAATGACCTTGAATGTTTATTAAACACCACAAAAGCTATTTTAAATGATGGTTACTTTAAACAGGTCGGATATGATGAAGAATACAATCCACAGTATGAAATTTGTGTTACCCTTCCCGTTGAACCATGGCGGGATATCTTTACAAAACATGGCAAGACCTTGGGTACATCTATGTATAACAAATTCAAAGTACTGATAGATAACCTGGAAAAAGTCAAACTTGAGCAGTCGCTCAAAAAGCAATGCAAAATTCTTGCTAATGATGTTTTTGGTTCTGATTTTCCTATTCCAGCGAATGACATATCTGAAAATATGCGATTCAAAGAGCCGGGCTTCATTGCATCACCACAAGGCGCATAATGGTAGATGATATTGTCAGTTATTTACGAATATGCGGGTTTGATGTCACAATTGGAGATAATGACGGCATCGTAACAAAGCATCAACTTGAGGACAAACATTTTACTATTATTGGGAAACTTATCAAGCGAAATATTCCTATATTTTTCCTTCGAGAAAGAAGTAAATATGGTTCATTGGCACATGTCGGATGGAATAAATCCTCGCCTAATGATGATGGTTTAATTTGTGAGGGGATTGATATCAATCGCCATGTTGATTATTCTGAACCACATATTGTGTATGTAGAAGCACTGAACAAAGCAATAAATATTATAATCAAAGATTTATCAGATAATTCCTATAATTATCAAGAAATCATTAATGAATTTACGGCTCACTGGGGATTTGCCTCTAACAATGAAAATCAGAAAGTAATAAGCTTTATTGAATTAAACAAAGATATAGAAGATATTGAAATTTTTATCCCGATAACTCCTTCGCAAAAAAATAACCCCTTTTTTATCAAAGGTCAATCTTCCCAAATAAATAGGGAATATGAATATTTAAATAACCTTATCAAAAAATCCCGTCTACAGGGAAAA
>JAISRS010000369.1 GCA_031273485.1 Prevotellaceae bacterium | reverse complement strand
TGCGCTAAGAACTAAACTCTTAATAAATCCGTTTGATAATCGGCTTGCAAAAGTAAACCTTTTATTGGAAACTAAAAATTTTCGCGCAATGTTTTTCCCATAATCATTCATATTTTCTGCAATACGTCGTATGGCCTGTGCGAACAGTATAAGTTTGCGCCTTGCTCTTCCTTTCCCCATCAGAATCAAAAAAATCGCTATATTTGTGAAGTCGTACTTCCGTTTATCTGGATAAAATTAAATTAGATTTATGTATAGTCGCATTTTGAAGTTGGAAGAAACACTGGAAGACTCTGTGTTTCTATGGGGTGCAAGGCAAGTAGGGAAAAGTACCTTGCTGGAGACCTTGTTTCCCGATGCACGTTATTATGATTTGCTGAAGAGCGAAGAATTTGAACGGCTTTTTCGCCGCCCGTCTCTATTAAGGGAAGAATTGATGAATAGCGACCGGCAAGATTTGGTGATTATCGACGAGATTCAAAAAGTTCCGCAATTATTGGACGAGGCACATTGGCTGATGACCAACAGGCAGACCCGGTTCATCTTGTGTGGTTCCAGCGCACGTAAACTGATGCGTTGCGGAGCAAATCTTTTAGGAGGCAGGGCTTTGAGGACGGTCATGTATCCGCTTGTAAGCGCCGAGATTCCCGATTTTGACCTGATGAGAGCCATCCATAACGGTCTGATTCCTCGTCATTATGCCATAGAGAACCCACAAAGAAGGCTGCAAGCCTACATCGGTGATTATCTGAATGAAGAAATTCGTGCAGAAGCCTTGTCGCGCAATCTTTCATCGTTTGCCCGTTTCCTGGAAATTGCTGCTCAATGCAGCGGAGAAATGGTCGTTTATAACAATATCGCGCAAGATTGCGGCCTAAGCGCACATACAGTCAAAGACTATTTCAATATACTGGAGCAAACCATGATTGGTTATTTGATACCGGGTTTTTCGGGCACTAACAAGCGCCGACCGATTCTTGCTCCCAAGTTCTATTATTTCGATGTAGGCATAGTCAATTATTTGCTGAGACGTAAAAAGATGGAACAGGGCACGGAAGCGTTCGGACGCGCTTTTGAGCATCTCTTGATACAGGAGATAATCGCCTGCTTAGGTTATAGTCTGTCGGACGAAAAACTGTCTTATTGGCGCACTTCCGGCGGCTACGAAGTGGATTGTATTATCGGACAAGGGAGGGTTGCCATCGAATTCAAATCGTGCGACGAAGTAAAATCAAGACATACCAAGGGCTTAAAAGCCTTTCAAGAGGAATATCCCCAAGTCAAAGCCATTGTCGTATCAATGGATAAATATCGCCGCGAACTGAACGGCGTCGAAATTATCCCCGCCACTGAATTTCTCTCCGACCTCTGGAAAGGTAAGATTGTTTAGCGAATCCGGCGACCCCATCCCCAACGCCCCGTCCCTGAACAGAACGGGGCGTATGCCTTCCCTGACAAATGAGATTAAGAAACTGAAATTTTTACATTAGCATTACATTAAATATTGCTGATTATCAATGATTTAATCAAAAAAACACATCTGCAATTACATTAGCGTTACATTAAATTATCCCCAAAAAGGAATATAACGGGAATAGCGTTTTGCTCTATTATCAGGGTCATCATCTTTGATCAAACCGGCTTCTATCGTGTTCTTCATTATGCTGGAAACGATTGGATAATTCTTTTCTTCCACTTCAAACCGTTCACGCAGGCTTTGGTTTGTCATTTTTTCATTTTGCATATATCGCAGGCAACAATGCTGATAACAAGCATTTATCTTGTCCTTGCGACTCATCTCCGACAGTTTTTGATAAGTATATATTGTTACCGTTGTTCTGAACTCATTGACTAAAATATTGATTGGCGGTAAGTGGTATTGTTCGTTATTCGATATGACTTTATCCATGCCACTTCCCTTTTCTTCACAGAGGTTCGCACGGCGCATCAAGTCCGCCATTTTTTCGTTTCGGGAAACATATTCATCTATAAATCGTTCGGGAACAATCAACGGTTGCCCTGGATTGGATATAGCAACACGGTCGGAATAAATCTCAATCATCGGAAACCCTTTTTCTTCAAAATTCTGGTGGATAATGCTGTTGGCGGTCAATTCTCGAATGGAAACTTCAGGATAAGCACGTTGATTGATGCGCAATGCCCTGCCAATTATTTCATTGGCAGGCAACTGTCCGTTTATCCAATCCATCATGCTTTCAAGACCTACACAATAGCCCTTTGTGAAAATTTGTTCCCTTTCCGTCTCGATTTTTCCTTTTCCTTTGTAAACAATTACACGGACAGCTTTCTGGTAAAGATTATCAAAATCGTTCAGATTTTTGGCAAACAACACAGCCCCCAATTTTGTAATAGAATAACTTGCATTTTCCTTTATTATCAACTGTTCCGAAATAAATTTTTCAATCACACCCGCTTGACTACTTGGATATGGAATTTTCAGCAAGTCAAAATAGGTTTGCGTGTTTAACAACTCTATCACTTCCGACATAGAAAGCTTGGATTTTGCAATTTCATTTTCCAATTGATAATCGGTATTTTGCCAAATCTTACGCTCTTTTTCTTCAAAATCAATCAACTTCCTCGTAATGCTTCCTACACGGATGTATGCTTGATGCAAAAACAAAACAGGACGGTTTTTAGCAGCAGGAACAATAAACAGGGAAATAGGCTTACCTTCCTCATAATCAAATTCATGTATTGCGAAATCAATGCGCGGATTCAATCGTGATGCAAGCCAATTTTCCAATTCTTCGTTGCCCTTTTTATGGTTTTTTACTTTGAAGTTTGTCCCCAAAACTTGATGTGTTTCGTTTTCAATGCCGAAAATCAAATA
>JAISRS010000294.1 GCA_031273485.1 Prevotellaceae bacterium | reverse complement strand
ACAGGGCAATCTGCGGTTGTTCTTCTTTGATTACGCCGATGGTGATGGCGGCGTGCGGCAAGGTACGGAAAGGCCACAGCCGCGCGTCATCGGCAAGGTGCACGATGTCGGCGCCGTAACGAGCCAGTTCCGTTTCGATGCCTGCCAGTTTTTCTCCGATAGCCAGCGCTTCGATCCGGCAACCCAATTGCGCAGCCAGTCCGCGGCCTTTGGTAAGAAGTTCCAAACTCACATCGGCAATTTTGCCGTTTTCGATTTCGCAATAAACTAAAATATTATTCATTTAGATACGCTGTTTTATTAATGATTAAACTACTATTTTTATGATATTAATATTCATTATTATCATCATTAAATTCTACTTTACTTTGCAATACAATCTCATCTAATACATTGTTCAAATATCCCTGCTTAACCACTTCTTGAAAACGAGCTGTGAGGAGAGGAATATTTACAATATCTTCAATACAATCCATATATTTTTTAACTATTTCCTTAATAGAATAGCTTTTTTGTGCATTTTCTTCTATTCTTTGCAAAATATTTTCTTTTGGTTCGGTTGATTTAATGATAAAAGAAATAGGGTATTTTTGAATTTTGTCGATGTCAAGGAAATATTTTTTAAAATCAATGGTTTCCGTTACCTGAAAAAATCTTCCTAATGGTTTCATTACAAAATCAATTCCGCCATCGTTGGCGTTGGTTCGGCCTGTTTTGTAGAGTGTCAAATTTTCCTTGTTAAGTTTGTCTATTTCAAATCCCCAATAAATTTGTTGGTCGTGATAATAATATTTGAGAATGGAATAGCTTACGATTTCAAAAAGTCGTGCATCCACATTAGGCGATAGAAGTCCAATAATAAACGCCTCTACTTTTTGAGGTGTTGTTTTCCCAATTTCCTGTAATTCTTTGCAAGATTTGACAAAACGTTGAAAGGCGTCTTGCTTTGTCCGTGCATATTCGTCAATGATTTTTATAACAACCTTTGCAATATTAATCACTTTTTCACCGATTGTTATTTTCAACAGGTTTTCATTTATCCAATAACGGTTTGTTTCAAGGTTACGAAGTATTGGCGTGTATCCGGCATCAGGAAAATATTTTTGAAACTCAGCATTTGTTCGGTTGTTCAACGCATGGTTTTGTAATTTACTTCCAAAAGGTAATTTCCGTTGTCGTGATAAAAGGACATTGAACATTGCGCCTTCATATTGGGTATAATCTCCTTTTTTGTGAAAATTTTTCAACATATAATCTTCTACAATCACATAAATGGCATACAAATTCGCAAAACTTCCCCTTGCTTTGGAGCCTTTGCCGGCCGAACGTGTTTTTTCGTTCAAGTATTGAATAAGCATACTTTTCTCGAACACAATTTCGGACTTCTGTCCGAACTCGTTCTTTAAAATTGCTTTAATATTATTGGTAAATGGGTGTTCCATGGAACTGCTCTTCAAATAGGTTTAACATGGGAACATTTTGCACGTCTATTTTTTTTGTCTCGAATGAGCGCCTTTCTTTTTGCAGTTTTTCCCCTTTATATTCTTCGGCTAACTGCAATCTTCGCAATCCGATTTTCACATATTCGTCTTCCCATTCGATGCCTATGGAATTTCTGCCTAATTCCTTTGCCACATAACAGGTAGTAAATGTGCCGGAGAATGGGTCTAAAACCAAATCTCCTTTATTAGAACTTGCTTTGATAATTCGTTCGAGTAAGGCAACCGGTTTTTGTGTCGGGTGATTTTCGTACTCGTCCATTCGATAACGCACCCGTGCAAATTCCCAAACATTGCCCGGTACTTTTTCCGAATTGTAAACCGTTGGAATGGCTTTTCGATAGTCAATCAACTTGCGGGTCGCGCCGGTCTTAGCTTGTACTAAGATGTCGTTTGTATTGAAAGTATAGTTGTTTTTATCCTTGACGCAAAACAAAACAGGTTCATACATGGAACCATAATATTTTTTTGCCTGCACGCCGGAACTGTCATAATACCAAACCAAACGGGAAAGAACCTCTAATTTTTTACGCAGATAAATATCAAAATACGGCATAAATTGCGTGGCTGTCATGACATAAAAACTACCATTGGGCTTTAATTTTTGCACACACAAATCAAGCCATTGATAACACCAATTCAAGTAATCGTCCTCGCTGTCCCATTTTTCTCGGTGTCCATTAAAATTTTTACCGATATTGTAGGGGGGATCGGCGAAAATCAAATCCACGGAATGATCAGGCAGGGTCGGCAAAACTTTCAATGCATCGCCATGAATGATTTTATGTTGCTCGTTTCTATATTCCATGTATTTTATAAGGATGATTAATGACTTAGGGTGGGCTGTTTATCCAATAGTATGGTTCTCCATCAATTCTTTAATCAGCCCGTCCACATCGGCTTCGGAGGCGGAGAGCCGCTTCGATTCTTTGGCTTGAAATACGATGTTCTCAATTTTCTTTACTTTGGTCGGTGAGCCGGAGAGGCCAAATTGTTTTTCTTCGCCGCCCACATCGGCTACGCCCCATTCGGTGATACGCAAATAGTCGGGCAGGCTGCTGTCGTACGCATTATTGCTGGTCTCCTGAATTTCCGACAGGGTTTTGGCGCGTTTGTATTTCATCAGTTGTTTGGCGTGGCGCGACCGGCATTCGGGCGCCGAGCCGTGTACGGTAATCACTAACGGCAACGGGGCGGAAACCGTTTCGACTCCCCGTTCGAGGCGGCGTTTGATTTGCAATTTCCGTCCGTCATACGCAATGATTTCTTCGGCATACGTTACCTGCGGCCAGTTCAGTTTTTCGGCTACCTGCGGGCCTACCTGCGCCGTATCGCCATCAATGGCCTGACGGCCGGCGATAATAATATCGGGTTCCATTTTGCGGATAGCCTGCGCCAGCGCATACGAAGTGGCCAGCGTGTCGGCGCCGGCAAATTTGCGGTCGGTGAGCAGCACGCCGCCATCGGCGCCCCGGAACAAGCCTTCGCGGATGATGTCGGCCGCGCGCCCCGGGCCCATGGTGAGCAATTGAATGGTGCTGCCGGGAATCCGGTCTTTGAGGCGCAGCGCCTGTTCCAATGCGTTCAAATCTTCGGGATTGAAAATCGCGGGGAGGGCGGCGCGGTTCACCGTTCCGTCTTCCTTCATGGCGTTTTTCCCTACGTTGCGCGTGTCGGGCACTTGCTTGGCCAGAACTACTATTTTGAGTGGTTTCGT
>JAISRS010000292.1 GCA_031273485.1 Prevotellaceae bacterium | reverse complement strand
AACAAGGGTATCCGAATCAATTCGGTGCATCCCGGCTACATCGACACGCCTTTGCTTAGTAACATGAACGAAGCGGCTCGTCAGCATCTTGTATCGCAACATGCGCAGGGACGCTTCGGCACATCCGAAGAAGTGGCTGATGCAGTGGCATTCCTGCTCTCCGACAGAGCCTCGTTTGTTTCAGGCTCGCAATTCGTTGTCGACGGCGGTTATACGACCCATTAGAAGTTGGAAGTGTTGACGCGGATTGAATGTAAAAACGCAGACTGTTATTCATTGAACAGTCTGCGTTTTATTTCAGGGACGTTACCGGGTGTACGACAAAAATCCCATCGTCGTTACCCCGCACTACGCTTTTCGCTTGTACGGGGTTATCGAGAGGGAAACTCCTACGGAGTTAGGCGTTGTCGGCGTCGCTTTGTCGTTTGTCGGCACAGCTAACCCCGCAAAGGGTTACCCTTTCGATAACCCCGTACAAGCGAAGCGCTGGTTTCGGGATGGATAATAATGCTCCGCAGGGATGTCCCGAAAGTCTTCGGGGAGCTCCCGAAAGTCTTCGGGGAACTCCCGAAAGTCTTCGGACATTACCGGAATTGATGTGATTGTCGTGGCTGTTGACAAATAAGGTAGAAATAAGTTTTTTGACTTTTAGTTGAAAAGCATGAAAACAATCGAAAAAATGCTTGTGGCAATTGCCGGAAGCGTGAAAGGCTACCTCTACAGAGATAGCCTTTCAACCTCTGACAGGATTTCAAACCCTGTCAGGGGGGGCGTCTTCCGCTTTAAGTACTTTAGGGAACTTCTAAAAATTTGATTTTTCAAGGCAGACAAGATTTTTAAACCGGAGTTTACCAATTGTAAATGAGGATTTAAAAATTGAAGTCGAACGCCGAAAAAGCAGTTTTTGGAGGTTCCCTTTAAACAAAAAGACGCTCTTCATTCATAATTTTTCCCTTCTAATTTTTCCCTTCTTCCTTTAAAAACACCGGGTAACAAGTGAACGGTTCCTTATGAATTTCATAATACGGGACATATTTGAGTGAACGGTCTTCGCCTTCAATTCCGAAATGAATCGGTTTTCCTTCTGCGGGTTTCAACTTTGCGATGAGTTCTTTTGCGGCAAGGGGCAGGTTCAGGACGCCATTTTGTATGGAATCACCCGTCAGCGCCATCAATATCGGACCATATTCCAGCGCATAAGCCTCCTTGCCTTTGAAATCTTCGGTGACGCCGACATATTTTGTCAGGCGAAATCCCACAGGGAGAGTGAAAGTGATGTTATCCTTATTGCTCCATGTTCGGTTGAGTGTGACGTAAGTACCGGGTTTTCCCGTGGCTGTTTTTTTGCCGTTTACCGATATTTCCATTTCTTTCACCGCCCACGAGGGGATGCGGATACGGATTTTACTTTTCACATTTTCGGCGAGCGCCAGATGAAGTTCCACCTTCGGACTTTCCGGAAAATCGCTATGCAGATGCAAGGACAGTTTTTTGCCGTTTTGTTCCCATTCGATGGATGATTCGTTAAACAAATCCACATATAAACCGTCATCGGCAATCTTATAAATAAATTCGGGCAACATGCCGTACAGACGCGTGCCCTGTCCCTCGCAGCAGCTTCCTCCGTGACCGCCGTTTTCCTTTTTACCTATCAGTCGTGCATGATAGCGGATGTTTCCATTATCGTCCTGATTGGCGATACCTATATTATAGATGCTTTTTTCGATTTCGGCAACGTATTTTTCTCCGTTTTCGGGATATAGCAGCCTCAGCTGTTGGTTAAACACTGCCCAAAAGACATTGCCGCAGAGTTCGCCCGTACTCATACGCAAGTGGTAGGATTTGGGCGGAAACTGTCGCGGCGGAAATGTATAGGATTCAATCACACTGATGCTTCCGCCGGTATGAGTAAAATAATCGTGGAATATGTCCCATGCGCCGTGCATGGCTTTGAGATAGCGTTCGTCGCCGGTAGCCGTGTACATGTCCATGTAGGCGTTAAGCACAACAATCAGGTAGCTGTGAACGCGTTCGTACTGATATTCCCAGATAGCCGAAGGGTCGCGTTCGGTGAGCTGGTCGAGCCAGAAGTTAAGCTGGAAATAACGTTGCAATACCTGAATATCTTCGGGAACACCCACGTTTGTATCTACATACGTGCGTGAATTTGCAACCATGCCCTGATTTCCTATGGGCACCCTCATAAGCATTTCGGGCAGATAGGGACAGGCATTGAACCAGTCGCCCCCGCGACGCAGCAGCGACCATGCTTTGGGATTTCCCGCAATGCCCGCTTCCACAAGCCCCTGCGACAGCCATCCGCGTGCATAAGCGTTGTTTTGACCCTGCAATGTGGTGCGTTCGGGATAACCGAAAATGTAACCCTCCGGCGTGGCGCATTCCTCGATAATATCCACGAGGTTATTCATACGTTTGCGCAGTTCCTCGTTGCCTTCCCAGCGCAGAGTATTTCCGGCGCCCATGAGAAACCGTCCGGCGATGGCGCCGCCCAAACCGAGTGTAAACCAGCTTTTGGGACCCTCGAACTGTCCGGGGTCTTTACCGGCGCGTTCGCGAAAAGTGTATGCCATATCGTTTACGCTGAATGAATTTAGCAGATAGTGAATATTTCTGTCGTAGGTTTGTCGGAACAGACTTCCCACAGTCACCTCGCTACGCGGCGTGCGTAAAGGCGCTTTGACGGGTTTCCAGGTTTTTGGCGTTGTAACCTGTTCGGGATGGTCAAACCAGACGTTTTCGCCCACAGGACGCTGCGGACGCAACAAAACGTGTTTTCCGAGATTGCCTTTTTCGGAATCAAACAAGGTTTTACCTTCGGCGACATCCCGTCCTCCGGAAATCACCTCAAAACGCCAGAGTTCGAAGACCTCCGGTTTCCAAACCGTAAGTCTGACATAGCGCGCCTGTTGCGGCTGACGGAGTTTGTAGGTTTTAATTTCCAGAGGATAGCCCTCGAAATCGCTTTTCGTTTGATCGACCACCGTATATGGCTTGACGAATTTGTCATTGTCGGCGGTTTCGAGAAGGAATCGGAGGGGAAAATTGTGGGAATGTGCTCCGGGCCATGCTTTATCCTGAAAATAAGGATAAAGTTTCACTGCTTCAACGGTAAACACGTTGCCCAGGTCAATTTGCACCCAATTCGGAACACTGTCCTTTGCCGGAGTTGAGGCATACGGAATCGGCGAGCCTACAGACATCGCAACCCGTTCAATACCCATTGGTCCGCCGTCAAGATCGGCGACCTGCGCGGTAACTGTCGCCGCCGACACCGTAAATAAGGCGGCGGCGACTAAGATTGTTTTTACTTTCATAACTTTTCAAGTATTTTTTATAATGAATTTAATGTATAAACGTATTAAAAATTATTGACGTCGAACGTCGAAAAATCGAGTTTTTCGGAGGCTTCCATTGAAATATTCAAATTAGTTTTTCCAGCATATCTCTAAGCGCTCCGATCCATACAGGGCTATCGTTAAGGCTTCTCACTAATTGCAGTTTTTCTCCGCCGTTTTGCAAAAAGAAATCCCGCAGTTCGATACCTATTTCCACATCGGTTTCCAGACAGTCCATAACAAATGAAGGCGCCACAACAAGCGCCTTTGTTTTACGGTCTTTGATCATGCGCATCAGCGCCGATTTTGTTGATGGTCCCAGCCATTTATTACTCATTTGCGATTGAAAACAGGTTTCGCAAACACTGTCAATACCAGTTTCCTTGCAGATGAGTTGCGTTGTTTCCCTGCACATTTCGGGATACGTACAGTCCCATTTTTTCACATGCTCCACCGGTAAACTGTGATACGAAAAAACTATTTCGTCATAATTTCCGTAATCGTATTCTTTGATTCTTTCCGCAAAGGATCTGATAAATCCCTGATTTTTATAAAAAGAATTGACGGTTACAATTTCGGGAATCATTGGAAACTGTTTGAGCGCATCCATCGCCTGTTCCAGAGGGACTCCGCTTGCCGAAGAGGTGTAGTGCGGAAACATCGGGAAGATTATAAGTTTTGAAAATCCTTTTTCTATAATTGTCTGCAAACTGTTTTCGATAAGTGGATTTCCGAAACACATTCCGACAAATATTTCTGCCGGTAAACATTTTTCGAGTTCCATCCGTAATGATTGACAATATAAAGAAATAGGGAATTTGCCGTTATACAGATTTTCGAGTTTCCCGTATCGTTTAGCCGATTTAAAAACGGAACGGGGTAAAATAGCTCCGTTCACCAACAGTGTTCTCGGCAAAGAGGGAAGACGGATTAATCTTTTATTATTTAAAAATTTGTTTAAATATTTCACAATGTCCGTAATTTTACAACTCTCCGGACTTCCCGTATATGTCAACAGAACAGCTGTTTTCATTCGCCGAGCAACATTTTCCGCAAAGATACCATTCCTGTTGATGCTTTTTCTTTTATAATGATAGTGTTTGTTTCTGTTTTGAAATACAGTATATCATGCGGGTCGATCAGATAAACGGGATTATTGTGATCCATCATTTGCACAAGACTTGACGCCGGCGTCACAGTCAAGGAGGTTCCTACTATGACGAAAATATCGGCATGTCGCACTTTTTCAGCTGCTGCGTCAATCAAAGGAACGCGTTCTCCAAACCAAACGACATGAGGTCTTAAAAGGCTTCCGTCTTCGGCTTTTTCGCCCGGTTCTATGGCTCTGTATCCTATCTCGTATATTTTTTCGGGATCCGACGAGCTGCGCGCTTTGGTCAATTCTCCATGCAGGTGGAGTACGTTTGAACTTCCGGCGCGTTCATGCAAATTGTCAATGTTTTGAGTGATAATTTCAACATCGAAATCTTTTTCCAGTTCCGCCAGTATTTTGTGAGCGACATTTGGTTGAACTTTCTCCAATTCCGCCCTTCTTGCGTTATAGAATTTTTGTACTAACTCCGGATTTTTATACCAGCCTTCTATACTGGCGACATCCATAATGTTATATTCTTCCCATAAACCTCCGGAATCTCGGAAAGTGTTTATTCCGCTCTCTGCGCTTACGCCGGCGCCCGAGAGAACAACTAATTTTTTTTTATTCATTTTTTGATATGTTTAATTTCACAATATATTCTACTTCTTTTACTGTGATACCCATAAATTTGGCGATGTCTTCAATAGACTTTTTGTTACGATAAGCGTTTAAAATAAATTTTTCACGAACTCTTTTTTTGGCTTTTTCTATGCCTATTTTAAAGCCTCTTTGGAAACCTATTTTAAAACCTATTTGAAAGCCTCTTTTTTTTGCATACTCCACGGCAAGAAATACATCTTCATACTCTAAAATACTTTTGTTATATTTTCTATATTTTCCCATTTCTTCTTGTGTTATACGTTGTTAATATCGTTCTTTTGTTTATTATTATTTGTTTTCCACAAGGACACAACAAAGATCACAAACTTCATTGTGACCTTTGGTATTTGTGTGAAAATTTAAATGAGGCAACAAAAGAACCGTTTTAGTTTGTTAAAATAATATTACGTATCTGTTCTACTGAGAGTCCGGTAAATTTGGTGATGTCTTCAATAGAGATATTGTTACGATAAGCGTTTAAAATAAGATCAATTCGCTCTTTTTCACGACCTCTTTTTTCGCCTCTTTTTTCGCCTTTCTGTATGCCTCTTTTTTCGCCTCTTTCTTCCGCATAATCCAGAGCAAGAATTACATCATCATACTCTAAAATACTTTTGTTATATGTTTCCATTTCTTCTTGTGTTATTACGTTACTTTGTTTATTATTTGTTTTCTACAAGGACACAACAAAGATCACAAACTTCATTGTGACCTTTGGTATTTGTGTAAAAATTTAAATGAGGCAACAAAAGAACCGTTTTAGTTTGTTAAAATAATATTACGTATCTGTTCTACTGAGAGTCCGGTAAATTTAGCAATGTCTTCAATAGAGATATTGTTACGATAAGCGTTTAAAATATGTTCTTTACGAACTCTTTCTTCGCCTATCTGTATGCCTCTTTTTTCTGTATAATTCAGAGCAAGAATTACATCATCATACTCTAAAATACTTTTGTTATATGTTTCCATTTCTTCTTGTGTTAATTTATCTAATTTTGCATCTTCAAATAATTCTTTGAAAATTTCTTCGTCTAATTCGTGGGGACGTTCTTGCAAATTATCAATGTTTTGCAAGGTATATATCCACTTGTCCAATAAGGTACGTAACTCTTTTTTGCTTTTTTTGAATTTCGGCAATTCTACGGTTACAACCTTAAATTTATCGGTACAGGCTATACCGGCTGTTTGCCTTACTAATGTGATGGATTCTACAACAATATCCCTTGCGGATTCTTCTTCAAACAGCACAAAGTTCAAAATACATACAAAATATACATTTGTAAGTTCATAGTCCCATGGGATTTCTTTTTCTTCGCCGGATTCGGTTGTTATTTTTACTTTACCTTTCGGAGCTTGATGCAGTATGGGATAGCTTGCATAAAACAATGTCCGGTCTATAAAATTAGGTTGACGGGCATTTTGCATTTCTATTATAAAGCGTTTTCCCGTATCGTCTATACAATAAATATCATATACGGCTTTACGGTCTTTTGCACGATAGCCTAACTGTTCCTGTGGAAGATACGTTACCTCTACAATATGTTCGGACAGTATTGAATTTAAAAATGCTATCAGCAGTCTTTTATTTCCGAATATTTTTTTAAACCCGAAATCCGTTCTCGGATTAATAAAAACATGTCGTTTATTTTTCTTTTTTGTTCTGCTCATGTTATAAAAAAATTATGACGCAAATATACATTTTTTTTATGAATTTGACATTTTTCGGGATTCTTATCGAAAAAAAATAATCTATTAGATATTTGATATTTCCAGTTTCAGAATTAAAGCGCTCATTTTATCGGCAACTATATGTAAGCCGTTTGCAATAAGGTCTTCGCCCTGAATTACAGTTTTATAGTTCGAATATAAAATATCTTTGGCAACATAGTGCAAATTTTTATAAAGTCCCATGTCAGTAAATAATTCTTCGGGGATTTTCAGATAAAGATTAGGACTGTTGTCGGCGTCTATGGTTATGAATATTATCAATTTATCGGTTGGAGTATATCTTGTGAAAGCATAATTCATATATTGGTTAAACCCTTGGGATTGACCATTTGCGTTGCTGTTGAACAAATTTCCGAACTTACCGTTTTTAATGGCTTCTTCCGAGTTGCACAAGTTCAATAATTTTACATAAAAATTGCGCAGTTCGATTTGTTTCGGACTTAATAAAGCGCCGTCGAATTTACCGTTGTTTGCCCATTGTTGTATTTCGGGGATAGAGGTATAGTCAAAAATTGATGTTCTACCGTCGTCGCCGCTGAATCCCGTTGCTCCGGCGGCGGTTACTCCGATTTCCTGTCCGAAATAAATCATAACAGGCGCAGGATGAAGGGTTGCGACAAGAGTCATTAAAGGTATTGCTTTTTCGGGAGAACCAGCAAACTGGGGCGATGCAAAACGCTGTTCATCGTGATTTTCAAGAAAGGTCAGCATGTGTTGCTCTATTCCTTTGATCGCCGAATTAAAATAATCCTGCAATTTGTCTAATCCCGAATATCCTGTAATGGCGGCTCTTAACAAGTCGTATAATCCTGATTTGTCGTACAGGTAATCGAATCCCGACAATATGTATTTTCTGTAATTTTCAGGGGAATAGGCTTCTCCAATGAAAATAATGTTACGGTATTGTTTTTTTACTTCCGTAATAGCGTAACGCCAAAATTCTGCGGGTACCATTTCGCACATGTCACAGCGCAGTCCGTCGATGCCTTTATTTGCCCAGAACAACAATATGTCCAGCATTTTATGCCATGTATCGGGGATGGGTTGATAATGCGTTGTTCCGGTAGAATAATCAATTCCGTAGTTCAATTTCACGGTTTCGAACCAGTCGTCAATTTTTGGCGAAGCCGTAAAAACGTTATTTCCGGATGCTTTTGCCGGATATTCGTCGAATTTATTGTTTTTCGGAGGATGCAAATAGTTGTCGCCGCAGGGGTTATAATTTTCGGGAACTTTAAACGATTCGCCGGGTATATAATAGAAATTGTTATCTTTATGAAAAAAGACATTTGTGTTGTCGGATTCGCCTAAATCTTCAGTTCCATTGGGTTTTACATCGGATTTGTAGGTTCGGGCGACATGATTCGGCACAAAATCAATTATTGCTTTAAGTCCTGATTTATGCGTTCGTTCTATCAGCGCTTCAAACTCCGACATGCGACTGTTTGGTTGAGATGCGAGGTCAGGGTCGGTATCGTAGTAATCTTTGATGGCATAAGGAGAACCGGCTTTTCCTTTTACAACATACGGATTGTCAGCGCTTATGCCGAATGCGGAATAGTTGGTTGTTGTTGCATGTTCGATAATTCCGGTGTACCATATATGGGTGATTCCCATGCGTTTCAGTTCGCAAAGTGCCGCATTGTTTATATCGTTGAACTTTCCGCAACCGTTCTCACGGATTGAACCGTAAAATATGTTGTTTGTATTTTTGTTTCCAAACAAGCGTACTAAAAGCTGATAGATAACTATTTTCAAAGCCAAACCGATTATTTGTTAATAAAATGGGGATATGTGAAAACATACATTTCAATTATCAATATTTCTTTGCAAATGTAATTGACTGTTTAATATCCCAAGATTCTCAACATTGGTCTGTATCCCTGTTCTTTAGAGAAGAGTCGTGTGAAATAATCTCCGTTTTCGTCTCTGTCGATAATTATGTGTTTTGGAGAAGGTTGCAAACAATGCTGAATACCTCCGAAGCCTGCAATTGATTCCTGATATGCTCCGGTGTGGAAAAATCCCACATACAGAGGGTCATCGGGTTGCAGTTTCGGAAGGAAAATTGCATTTGCATGGGCTTCGGAGTTATAGTAATCGCCGCTGTCGCATGTCAGACCGCCCAGCATAACTCTTTGATATTCTTTATCCCAGTTGTTTATTGCCAATTGTATAAATCGTTGTTTTATCGCCCAGGTGTCGGGGAGATTTGTCATAAACGAGCTGTCTATCATATACCATCTTTCGCGGTCGTTTTGTTGTTTTTCGCCCAGAATCGAATATATAACGGCGCCGCTTTCGCCAACTGTGAAACTGCCGAATTCGGTGAATATATGCGGTTCGGGAACTTCTCTCTGTGTGCAGATCATTTTTATTTGTGAAATAATTTCTTCCGCCATATATTCGTAGTCGTAAGTAAATTTCAGGGAATTTTTAATTGGAAATCCTCCTCCGATATTCAGGGAATCGAGTGTGGGGCATATTTTTCTTAAATCACAGTAAACCTGCACACATTTCGACAGTTCGTTCCAGTAATAAGCATCGTCATGTATTCCGGTGTTGATGAAAAAGTGAAGCATTTTCATTTCAAACAGCGGATTATCTTTTATTTTTTGTTCATAAAACGGAATGATGTCTATATATCTGATTCCAAGCCGGGAGGTATAAAATTCAAATATAGGCTGTTCTTCGGCGGCTATTCTGATACCGATTCGGCAGGGTTTTTCCAATACTTCTCCAAACATGTCCACTTCCGGCATATTGTCGAAAATCGGAATTGTATTTTCCCAGCCTTTATTAATCAGTCCTGCAATGTTATCTACATACAGCTTTTTTTTGAATCCGTTGCATATAATCCATTTATTCTTGTTAATCAGTCCCTGAGCATACAGTTCCTCGATGAGGTCGATATCGAATGCGGAGGATGTTTCCAAGTGGATGTCATTTTTAAGCGCTTCTTCCAGAATAAATGCAAAATGAGAACTTTTGGTGCAGTAGCAATAATTATAGTCACCCTGATAATCTACCTTTGCCATTGCGACATTGAACAATCGCTTGGCTTTTTGAATGTTTTGACTAATTTTAGGCAAATAGCTGATTTTTAAAGGTGTTTTATACTGTTTAATGATATCCATCAGCGGGACATCGTTAAAATATAACTCATTATCAATAACCTTAAATTCGGGTTGAGGGAAATCGAAGGTCTGCTCAATTAAATCAATATATTTATTTTTCATCTAAATACCATAGACATATAAATTAACGAAAAATGTTATCGGCGCAAAAGTATAAAAAAGAATTGACAGCTACAATTATGTCTTTCTATATTTATAGAACTGTTATTTATGAAATGCTGATTTTATTGATGATTCTCCATTTTTTTTATTCTGAAATTGTTATAAAAAACACTGTAAAAATATCAAAATTCACAGCGACGCTACCGGAAAATATCAAAAAAACACCTGTTTTATAATGGCAGTCATATTTGGTCATGGATTAAAAACAATTGTTCGGTTCACGAATCATCGAATTTTTTTTTCCACGAATTACACGAATTGCACGAATTTAAAATCCTGTAGATTTTTACGAATTATCACGAATTAAAATCCTGCGGATTTTTGCGAAACGTAAGTTCGGCGGAGCCAATTACACGAATTTTTCAATGCGCCGCTCGCGCGGATTTGTAATCCGTGCGCTTTCCGCTCATCGCAATGACGGCAACAAAGATGTCATTGGCAGGCGCTACGCTTGCGCGCCGGCGACCCCCTAACAGGGTTTAAAACCCCTGTTAGGGTTGATGTAACATCTCTGCGGTGGCATCAAGCCGGAAGGACTGCCCGTCTCTCAACCCCTAACAGGGATTTTAAACCCTGTTAGGGGGAGCCTTCGCACAAA
>JAISRS010000144.1 GCA_031273485.1 Prevotellaceae bacterium | reverse complement strand
GTGACGTTTTTCAGAACGGATATGAAAAGTTATTTTGTTGATATAATAAATCTTAAAAGACATACTACAAACATCCCCTTCTATAGTGTTTACGTCAAAAAAGAGGAGTTTAATCCTGTGGATTATTTCAGCGGAAGACCCCGAATATTGTTGGGAAACGGCTTTGCGGAAGGCGATAGCGTGAACCGTACCCCTCTGGATTTCACGTATCGAAACAAATTCACCATTGAAGACATGCACCGTTTTCTGAAATCACTCATATTCCCCGAAACCCAAAAAGCAAAGCCGGAACTTACGGACGAGGATTATGCATTTTTATATAAATACATGTCCATGTATCCTGCCGACAGCCAGGATCCGAAATATTCCGCAGACAGCTATCCCAACAATCACAGTAAATATATCTTTGGCGATAAACTCAATCCTTCGGTAAAGGTATTTAACAATTCCGGTCAAGATTTCGGCTTCATGATCGACAATGCCTATATTATTGACACGGAAAACGGCGTGGATTTCCTGTTGACCGCCGTCGTAAAATGCAATAAAAGCAATATATTCGGAGAGAAATATTACGAATATGAAACCACCGGACAACAATTCATGAAAAACATAGGGAATCTCATTCTTCGATATGAAATTGAGAATAAAAAAGACGGTGAAACTCCCGATTTCAACCTTATCCTGAATAAAATAAAATAAATGAGCGAAGAAAAGGAAATCACGGTTACGGGCGCACGTGTTCACAACCTGAAAAACGTGGATGTTACCATACCGCGCAACCGACTTACCGTTATCACCGGATTGAGCGGAAGCGGAAAATCATCCCTGGCATTCGACACCATATATGCCGAAGGTCAAAGACGTTACATAGAAACAATGTCGGCTTATGCACGGCAATTTTTAGGCGTCCCCGAAAAACCCGACGTGGAAAAAATCACCGGACTAAGCCCCGTTATATCAATAGAACAGAAAACCACCAACAGAAATCCGCGATCAACCGTGGGAACAATTACCGAAATCTACGATTTTTTAAGGCTCCTGTACGCCCGCGCAGGCATTGCGTATTCGTACATCACCGGAGAACCGATGGTGAGATATTCCGACAGCCGGATTGTGGAACTGATTGTTGAAAAATTCAACGGGAAAAAAACAGCCGTATTATCTCCTTTAATTAAAGGTCGAAAGGGTCATTACAAGGAACTTTTCGAGCAGTTGATGAAAAAAGGATTTAACTACGTGAGAGTAGATGACGAATTGCGGGAACTTCATGCGGGAATGAAACTCGACCGGTATAAGGTTCATTTCATAGAAGTGGTGATTGACAGACTGACGCCGTCGGCAAAATATGAACGAAGACTGCATGAATCCATCTCCCTGGCAATGAAACACGGAAAGGGAATAAGCATGATTCTTGACATCGACAGCGGGGAAATCCGCTACTACAGCCGAATGTTGATGTGTCCCACCTCCGGAATATCTTACGTTGAACCGGCGCCGCATAATTTTTCGTTTAATTCGCCGCAGGGAGCCTGTACCCGTTGCAGCGGATTAGGCACAGTGCCGGAAATAGACCTCGATAAAATCATCCCCAACAGGGAATTAAGCATAAAAAAAGGAGGAATATCCATACTTGGTCCCTACAAAAACGATTTGGTGTTCACCAAATTGTCGGCGCTTGCACGCAAATACGATTTCAGTCTGGACGATAAAATCAAAGACCTCTCCGACGAAGCAATAAACGTGATACTTTACGGCACGGAGGAACCTCTGAAGATAGAAAATAGCGCCGGAATATCATCATATATGCTTAATTTTGAAGGACTGCTGAATATATTGTACGACCCCGTATCAATCGAAAGAGACGACCTGGAGGCAAAGAAAACCGACCGGTATGTGAAATATATACAATGCCCCGAATGTAACGGAGCAAGGCTTAAAAAAGAATCTTTGCACTTCCGCATCGCCGGTAAAAATATTGCCGAAATATCGGCAATGAGTATCGGCGAACTTTGCGACTTTATGTCCGACGTGGAAACAAAGATGACTAACAAGCAAAGAGCCATTGCGGTGGAAATCTTGAAAGAAATCCGCAGCAGGCTGGGATTTTTGCAGGATGTGGGGCTGAATTATCTGTCGCTGGACAGAAATACCCGTTCCCTGTCGGGAGGTGAAAGTCAAAGGATACGCCTGGCGACTCAGATAGGTTCCAAATTGGTGAATGTGCTTTATATACTTGACGAACCAAGTATAGGACTGCATCAAAGGGATAACCGGCGGCTGATAAACTCGCTGAAACAGCTTCGCGATGCGGAAAATTCGGTGATTGTGGTCGAACACGACGAAGATATGATACGCTCAGCCGATTATATTATTGACGTAGGACCGTATGCCGGAGAGCGCGGCGGACTGATTACGGCAAGGGGTAATCCGGAGGAGATAATAAAAAGCGATTCGCTGACAGCCCAGTATCTCGACGGAAGAAAAAAAATAGAAGTGCCTGAAAAAAGACGTACCGGTTCGGGAAAAATAGTCCTGAAAGGCGCAACGGGCAATAATCTCAAAAACGTAACAGCGGAAATACCCTTGGGCATATTTATTTGTGTCACCGGCGTTTCGGGAAGCGGAAAATCATCGCTCATCAACGAAACTCTTCATCCTATATTGACCCGGCATTTTTACAACAGTCCCAAAAATCCGCTGCCCTACAAATCCGTTTCGGGTATGGATTTAATCGACAAAGTGGTTGAGGTCGATCAGGCGCCGATAGGACGCACGCCCCGTTCAAATCCGGCGACGTACACCAATGTTTTTGTAAATATCCGAAAACTGTTTGAAGCTACTCCCGAAGCAAAAATAAGAGGATATTCCGCAAGTCGTTTTTCGTTTAACATCAAGGGCGGAAGATGCGAGGAATGTCGCGGCGCAGGCATTCAGATTATTGAAATGAATTTCCTGCCCGACGTTCATGTCACCTGCAAAACCTGCGGAGGAAAACGATACAACCGGGAAACTCTGGCTGTGAAATACAAGGGAAAAAATATCAATGATATCCTCGAAATGACGATTGAAGAGGCTTGTGAATTTTTTAAACCCATACCTTCGATATATCAATATGTCAAAATCCTGAATGATGTCGGGCTGGGATACGTCAAACTGGGGCAGTCCAGCACAACTCTCTCCGGCGGCGAAAGTCAGCGCATTAAACTTGCGGCTGAACTGGCAAAAAAAGATACGGGCAAAACATTTTATATCCTCGACGAACCCACAACAGGGCTGCATTTTGAAGATGTAAAAATCCTGTTAAACGTCTTAAATCGTTTGGTTGACAGAGGCAATACCGTACTGGTGATTGAACATAATCTGGACGTTATCAAAACCGCCGACTATATCATAGACCTCGGCAAAGAAGGCGGCGCCGGCGGCGGCGAAATACTCTGCACCGGAAC
>JAISRS010000272.1 GCA_031273485.1 Prevotellaceae bacterium | reverse complement strand
GTATTAATTTCCGGCGACGAAATCGCATGGATAGCAGGACTGCGGCTCAGCGAACACTTTAAAGTGACGGAAACAACAAAAAAAGTTCTAAGAATCGAATTCAAAAGATTGGAATAATTTCCACGATTTTTTTTAATCCACGAATTTTTTTTAATCCACGAATTACACGAATTGCACGAATTTAAAATCCGCAGGATTTTTACGAATTACACGAATTTTTTCTGCGAATGTCAAATCATGTAAATCCTTTAATCATGGTACCCTCGCTCGCGCGGATTTGCAATCCGTGCGTGGAACAGCAGGAAACGGACGCTGTGGCACGGGTTACAAACCCGCGCAAGCGAGGGACGCTACACCTAACGGGGACTGATGCATTATTCGCCTAAAATTTAACAAATTACTTTTACCGGTTTCTGTGTCATCAATGACACGAGCCTGGAGTCATCAATGACAACAGCCTGGAGTCATTGCTTATTCCAGGCTGTTGTCATTATTTATTCCAGGCTGTTGTCATTGCTCACTCCAGGCTCGTGTCATTAATGACACAAAATTTAGCGGAAGAAATGGTACGGTTTATACTATAAATTATCGTTTCATAAAGAAATTATTTAACGCAAAGTGCGCAAAAGAAATTCTTTGCACACTTTGATCCCCTCGCCCCTCGCTCGCGCGGATTTGCAATCCGTGCGTGGAACAGCAGGAAACGGATGCTGTGGCACGGGTCACAAACCCGCGCAAGCGATGGAAGGGGAGAATATACCATCATACTTTTGCCGTATCGCAAAAGCCTCCTACAAATTCAATTCATGCCTTTGCCGTATCGCAAAAGCCTTATACAAATTCGATTCATGTTTTCCAGAGACTGGAAAACCTCCTGAAAATTCAATTCATGCTTTTCCAGTCACTGGAAAATCTCCTACAAATTCAATTCATGCTTTCCAGTCACTGGAAAACCTCCAGTAAATTCAATTCATGCTTTCCAGTCACTGGAAAACCTCCTGAAAATTTAATTCATGCTTTCCAGTCACTGGAAAACCTCCTGAAAAATCAATTCATGCCATTGTAATATTACAACAGCCCAAATCAAAATCAATTCATGCCATTGTAATATTACAACAGCTCAAATCAAAATCAATTCATGCTATTGTAACACTACAACAGCCCAAATCAAAATCAATTCATGCCATTGTAACATTACAACAGCTCAAATCAAAATAAATTAATACCATTGTAACACTACAACAACTCAAATCAAAATTTATTCATGCCATTGTAATATTACAACAGCCCAAATCAAAATAAGATTTAACCTTAAATTCGTGTAATTCGTAAAAATCCACAGGATTAAACTTCGTGTAATTCGTGTAATTCGTGGATTAAAAAAAGTGGATTTAAATTCATGGAAATTCGTAAAAATCCACAGGATTAAACTTCGTGTGATTCGTGTAATTCGTGGATTAAAAAAAATTGTGGATTTTTAATCCATGATTGATTTTTTTTCTACCTTTGGGCTTTGAAAATTGTGGATGAAAGTGATTGTGAACATAAATTATCTTCTGGATTTTGAATCTGTTATCTGAAATATCAAAACTTGAAAAGGAAGGATTGTTGAGAGAATTGAAACCTGTTCGACAAAAAGGCGCTTATGTCGAATACCGAGGCGAGAGATATCTCAACCTGTCGTCGAACGATTATTTGGGAATCTCCGGAACCGACGATTTTCAAAGGGAATTTTTTGAAACCCTCAACACAAATACTTTTATGATGGGAGCCTTGTCGTCGCGTTTGCTCACGGGCAACGACCCCTGCGCCGAAAACCTCGAACAATATCTCGCCGAACTGTACGGAAACGCATGTCTTTTATACAACTCCGGATATCATGCCAATGCGGGAATATTGCCCGCAGTGACCCAAAAAGGCGACTTGATTGTTGCCGACAAACTTGTGCACGCAAGTATAATCGACGGAATCAGGCTGTGCAACTGCGAAATGAAACGCTACAAACATAACGATTACGACGATTTGGAACGAATCCTGCAACAATCCGCCGACAAATACAAATCCGTGTATATCGTCACCGAAAGCGTCTTCAGCATGGACGGAGATACGGCAGACCTCGAACGTATGGTCGAACTTAAAGAACAGTACAATGCAAAATTATACATTGATGAAGCTCACGCCTTCGGAGTAGTGGGAGAATGTGGCTTGGGATGCGCTTTCAACAAACAACTTGTAAACAGAATAGAACTGATTGTTTGCACGCTCGGCAAAGCCTGCGCCTCGGAGGGAGCATTTGTTGTGTGCAATCCCGAAATGAAACAATGGCTTATAAACAAGTCGCGCACACTGATATTCACAACCGCAACTCCGCCGATAAATATTCTGTGGACGGGATTTATCATAAAAAAAATAACAGAAATGAAAACCGAAAGAGAACATCTTCGGGCAATAACAAAAAAACTGAGAAATCGACTTTCGGGACGCCGCATTTTGGGCGATACGCATATCATTCCGCTTGTTACGGGCGAAAACGACGAATGTCTTCGTCTTGCCGCTCAAATGCAATCAAACGGGATATGGGTCATGCCGATACGCTACCCCTCCGTGCCTGCGGGTCAGGCTCGAATAAGACTGTCGCTCACGGCGGCAATTTCAAACAATCAAATAGATAAAATATATGACAGTATTTTGGCATAAAAAACAAAACAGCCGCCAACTCCTCTTGCTGTTCAACGGCTGGGGATTTGACCAAAAAATATTTCAGGACGTGGAACTTAACGGATGTGACACGGTATCGGTTTACGATTACGCAGCAATAAATCCCGACGATTTTAATTTCACCCGTCTATACCCCGAAGTATTGCTTGCGGCATGGTCGTATGGAGTTTTTGTAGCCGATTTATATTCGGAAAATATCTTTAACCTCAAAAAAGCCATCGCCGTCAACGGCTCAACAACGCCAATAAATAACCTGACAGGCATACCCGTAAATATATTTCTCGCAACCATGCAGTCGTTTAACGCAAAAAACAGAGAAAAATTCTACATCCGCACAGCAGGAGGATTAACGGCTTACAAACAACTGTCGGGCAAACTGCCGGAAAGAACCGTCGAAAATCAACTTAACGAACTGCAAGAGTTGTATAAACTATCCTTAAAGACCCACAAAAACAACGGTATAAACTGGCAAATTGCAATCGTTTCCGAACAGGACAAAATATTTCCCATCGAAAACATGAAACATGCCTGGGGCGATAAAGCAACGGTAACAGCGGGCGAACATTACAGGGATTTTGACAGGATAATTAATTTTTATTTAACCGATTGATTTTTTCGAGCATGAACAGCAGTTTAGTGAAACGGAAATTTGAGAAAAGCATGGAAACATACAACGAAAATGCTTATGCACAAAGAGAAATCGCCGAAAAATTGAGTAATCTCGTCTTGAGTTTATATCCACATACCCCCGCTGCGATATTTGAAATAGGCTGCGGCACAGGTTTATTGACAAAAAAAATGATTAACGCTTTTGCGGATGCGCAATTTTATGTGAACGATATAAATGATAAGGCAAACGCCTTGATATCGGAGCTATTCGTCAACAGCCGCTATTTGTTTATCCCCGGCGACGCCCAGTTGATACGGTTCCCGAAAAATGTCGATTTATTAGTATCCTCGTCAGTTATTCAGTGGTTCGACAATCTTTCGGGATTCGGTCAAAAAGCATACGAATGTCTTTCAAACACAGGCTATATGTTTCTGTCAACTTTTGGAAAGAAAAATCTTAAAGAAATAAGACAAATAACCGGCGCCGGACTGGAATACGCCTCACCGGACGAGTTACGGAGTTTATTTGCCGATGATTTTGAAATCCTGAATCTTTCGGAAGAAGAAATCCCCGTAAAATTCAATTCTCCCGTCGAAATACTCTCACATCTAAGACATACGGGCGTCAATGCAGGCTGTTCGGGGATAATGAAAACCCGCTCGGAACTAAATTCATTCTGCAATCAATATAATCAACTGTTCTCAAACGAAACAACGGTAATATTAACATACAACCCAATTTATTTGGCTTTAAAGAAAAAAATATGAGTAAAACAATCTTTATAACCGGAATAGACACCAATACAGGCAAAAGCTATGCAACAGGTTATATCGCCAAACAATTCATGGAGCAAGGTAAAAAAGTAATTACGCAAAAATTTATCCAGACCGGCAACTACGGCATTTCCGAAGATATCGAAATCCACCGCAAAGTAATGGGAATAGACCTTTTACAGGATGACATCGACGGCGTGACCTGTCCCGTAATACTGTCATATCCGGCATCTCCGCACCTTGCCGCCAAAATCGACAAGGTCGATATCGACATAAAAAAAATAACCGCCGCAACCATAATGCTCAAAAAACGCTATGACATAATCCTCATCGAAGGCGCCGGCGGAATCATGACGCCCGTAAACGACAGTATCACAACTTTAGACTACATCGCCGCCCGACGTTACCCCGTGATTATAGTAACATCTCCAAAATTAGGAAGCATAAACCATACTCTCTTAACTCTTGAAATCTGTTCATATTACAATATTAAAGTAACTGCCGTTGCATACAGCAAATTCGGCGTTTACGACCGCATTATATGCGACGACACCGAACAGTATCTCAAAAAATATATCCGTAATTTCAAACACTGTGCGTGGATAGAGATTCCCGATATAGTGTAGAGAAGAAATCATATACCGTGAAATATTAATCGTGTTCATCCTGTGAAAAATTGCGAATCCGGAATTTTCCGTATATTTGCATCTGAAATATAAAACTTAAAAATAGAATTGATTATGCGATATTTTAACATATCAGGACCTTGTAACAAGGCGAAACATTATATGATAGAGGCTTCGACCCGTTTGCAGGGAGTAAAACAACTGATAGACATGGAACAGTATTTTGTGATTCATGCGGCGCGACAAAGCGGCAAAACAACTTATCTGAACGATTTAACCGAACGACTTAATGCCGAAGGGAAATATTATGCACTGTATTGTTCGCTGGAAAACATGTCAAGAATTGTTGATCCTGAAAAAGGTATTCCCGAAATTGTGCGGAAAATCAAAAGTGATCTTGAATTTTCGGCTATTTCCCGTGTCGAAGATTTTGCAAAAAATGCGGATTACGAAAATTTCACCGGCGTCCTGAATACCGAACTCACACTGCTTTGCATAGCATTAGACAAACCTTTGATAATACTTTTCGACGAGGCGGACTGTCTAAGCGAAGGTACGCT
>JAISRS010000270.1 GCA_031273485.1 Prevotellaceae bacterium | reverse complement strand
GTATTTTTTCTTGTTGCGGAAGGGGAATCGGTCGCGGGACCCGTCCTGCAAATCGGAAATACCAACAGCCGCTATCGTTTTTCCTGCGGCGCCCGCAGGTTTATGGACAGCTGGAGCAAGGCGGGACCTTCACATCACTGTGCAATCGGAGTAGGACATTTAGCCGGCAGGATTGAAAAACTTGCGTTCCTGCTGAATATTCCGGTGATAAGGATTTGCTGATACTATATAATTACGAATGATTTAACATGTTTGTTCACTATGGTTCATGTGAATAATACGTGTAAATATTTTTTGTAATTTATATAAATAATGAAAAATAAATAATCCGTAGGGAACTCCTAAAAACTGCTTTTTCGGCATTCGACTTCAATTTTTAAATCCTCATTTACAATTAGTAAACTCCGGTTTAAAAATCTTGTCTGCCTTGAAAAATCGAGTTTTTAGGAGTTCCCTAGACAACAAATTGAACAAGGATGTATAATGTCATTGTTAATAACCAACATTTTATAACAACACATGGAGAAATTAAATCCGCGCTACAAAATAGTTGATAATCTTAATGATTTGCAAAAAGCCTTCTTTGTGAGAGGCGTTGTGTTTGTTGAAGGACAAAATTGCGCCTATTCGGAAGATTGTGACGGGCTGGATTTTGCGGCTGTACATTTTCTGTGCACGGTGAACGACGAACCCGTGGCTGCCGCACGAATAAGAATACTGAAAGATTATGTGAAAATTGAACGATTGGCAGTTAGACAACAATATAGAGGTAAAAATATAGGAACGGGATTGTTTGCCTTCATACTCGACCACATAAATCAGTTGGGCTACACAAAAACAGTGATTCATGCACAATCGTACCTGCTGAATTTTTACGAAAAATTCGGTTTTGTGAAACAGGGCGAAAAATTCATCGAAGCTAATATCGAGCATTATTATATGGAATTATATGTAAATAAACTTGATGTTGAATCGTAACCAAATCGTAACAAGTTTGTTTACATACTGTAATCACACAGTCGTAGATTTGCGGCAAAAAGAAAATGATAGAAACAAAGAATATAGATTTTTATTACGGTAGTTTTCATGCGCTTAAAAACATCAGTATGCGAATGGAAGCACATACGGTGACGGCGTTTATCGGTCCTTCGGGTTGCGGAAAATCAACCTTTCTGCGCCTGTTCAACCGAATGAACGACCTGATTGAAGACACTCATCTCACCGGCGAATGTTTAGTGAACGGCGAAAATATCTACCGTAAATCCGTTCAGGTGGACGAATTGCGGAAAAAAGTAGGGATGGTATTCCAGAAACCAAATCCGTTTCCAAAATCAATCTTCGAAAACGTGGCTTACGGATTACGGGTCAACAACATCGGCAACAAATCTTTTATTCATCAGCGGGTGGAGGAATCATTGCAGGCTGCCGCATTATGGAACGAGGTGAAAGACAAATTAAAAAAATCGGCTTTTGAACTCTCCGGCGGACAACAGCAACGCCTCTGCATTGCCCGCGCCTTAGCCGTGTCGCCCTCCGTTTTATTGATGGACGAACCCGCTTCGGCGCTCGACCCGATTTCAACATCCAAAATCGAAGAATTGATTTATTCGCTGAAAAAAGAATACACAATTGTCATTGTGACGCATAACATGCAGCAGGCGGCGCGGGTAAGCGACAAAACCGGCTTCTTTATGCTGGGCGAACTTGTGGAATTTAGCGATACTAAAAAAATGTTCCTGAATCCCGAAAAAGAACAAACACAAAATTATATTACAGGAAGATTCGGTTAAATCAACAACGGAATTTTCGATTATTTTAATTAAAATTAAGATGAAACACACAGAAAAAGAACTACAGGCGCTTAAAGACGAAGTGAACCAAATGTGGAAATTAGTAATGTCGCAACTCGAAAAAGCAAAACAGTCGTTTCTTAATAATGATGCCGATTTGGCGATGGAAATCATCAGTCGCGAGAAAAGAGTTGATGCTTTTGAACTGAAAATCGACAGCGACTGCGAAAATTACATCGCCCTCTACAGTCCTGTGGCAGTGGACTTGCGGCTGATATTGTCGTTGATTAAAATCAGTATCACGCTGGAACGTATCGGCGATTTTTCCGAAAGCATCGCCCGACATGTGATTGAAGAGGAATCATTTAAATTAGACCCGCGGGTTGTGGAAGAATTGCAGCTGGAAAAAATGTTCGATACCTTGATCACAATGTTATCCGACAGTTTTGTGGCTCTGGAATCGGAGAATACCAAAATATCAGGCAAAATCATGTCGAAAGACACTGAAATCGACGTCCTGTATTACAATTCTCTTGATATTCTGACCGCTTATATGCAACAAAATCCGGCAGGGATTCGTTGCGGGTTAAAAACAATTCTGCTCATACGCAAACTCGAACGCATCGGCGACCATTGCAGCAATCTTGTAGAAGAAATCGTCTTTTATGTCGATGCCAAAGTCCTGAAACACACAAGCAAGAAGGATTGTTTACAGGATTAACAAGATTTGCAGGATTAACAGGATTAACAGGATTAACAGGATTAACAGGATTTTAAATTCGTGGCAATTCGTAGAAATCCGCAGGATTTAAATTCGTGGCAATTCGTAATAATCCGCAGAAAAAAATTCGTGTAATTCGTGGATTAAAAAAAATTCGTGGATTAAAAAAAATTCGGTGATTAAAAGAAATAAATAATAAAACAATACTATGTCGCACAAAATTCTTATTGTTGATGATGAACATGTGATTTGCGAGATTCTTGAATTTAATCTCGCGAACGAAGGTTTTGAGGTTACTTGCGTCCATTCGGCGGAAGAGGCTTTAAAACAAATAACTCCCGATTATTCGCTTATCCTTTTGGATGTGATGATGAGCGGAATGTCGGGTTATAAAATGGCGGAAACCCTGCGCCGTAACAAAAATCCGATTCCGGTGATCTTTCTAACTGCCAAAGATACCGAGAACGACATGCTGACAGGATTTTCGGTTGGCGGAGATGATTATATCTCCAAACCTTTTTCGATAAAAGAGGTTGTTGCCCGCGTGAAAGCCATATTAAAAAGATGTGATAAACCGAACAACAAACCGGAGGTCAAACTTGTGTTCGACGATGTTGTCATCGACCTTGAAATGAAAGAACTCGTTATCGGTACGGACAAAATCATGCTCACAAAAACCGAATTTGAATTAATCCTATTCCTGTCGGGGAATCCGGGACGAATATACTCCCGCGAAGAAATCATTGACACGGTGTGGAAAGATACGCCATATATCACCGAACGAACCGTGGATGTTCATATTACACGTTTACGCAAAAAGTTAGGACAACGCGCTTCGCTCATTTCCAACCGTTCGGGTTTCGGTTACCGATTCAACGTCTAAACCATGAAAACAAAATACAAACAAAAACTATTCCTGTGTTTTGTCCTTATTTTTACGGTATTTACCGTGGGAATTATCTTTTTGGAACAATCGCGCGAAATAAAACACAAGACCGCTGTTTTGGAAGAAAAACTGAACGCTTACACCGATATTATCGACCGGAAATTAGCGCAACAGAGCCAATCGCAAACGGCAACGCTCGACAGTTTAATCTCTTGTTTCCCAAACAATATCCGTATAACGCTTATCGACCGACTTGGAAATGTGATGTACGATAATGCAATAAAAGAAACCGACGAAATGGAAAATCACGCGCTTCGCACCGAAATAATTGAGGCTCATAAAAAAGGCAAAGGCAGGGATATTCACAGATCGCATTACAATGAAACGGAATATTTATATTATGCCAAACAATTCAATAATTACTTTGTGCGCGTGGCATTACCTTATGATATTCAGGTGCGTCACGTTTTGAAACCGGACAATTTTTTCCTCTATTACGTCATTATTCTGTTTGCCGTGATGCTGCTGGTGATCAATTACGTGTCGGGCAGATTCGGAAAATCCATCAAACAACTCAGCGATTTCACAAACGCTTTGGAATCGGAAAACCTACAGCGCACAACAATCAAATTCCCCAACGACGAATTAGGGGTTATCGGAACAAAAATCGCAGAAAACTACAATAAACTAAGAAACAGTAAAAAGGACATAGCTCTTGAACGGGAAAAATTATTGCAGCATGTTTACAGTTCGGAAGAGGGCTTGTGCTTTTTCTCCGCCAACAACTCTGTGGAGTTTTATAACGGATTGTTTATACAGTATTTGAACGTCATCACAGATGAAGCCGACAGCAATCCGGCGATTGTGTTTACGGATGTTTCATTTGAGAAAATTTCTTCCTTTTTGCTTAGTAATGACGTGAATCGGACTTATTTCGAAACACAAATCAACCGACATGGAAAGAATTTTGCCGTAAGGGTAAATATTTTTGATGACAAGAGCTTTGAAATCATCATCAATGACATCACTCTGCAGGAGCAGACTCGCAGGGTGAAACAGGAAATGACCGGAAATATCACCCACGAACTGCGCACGCCTGTAACCGGCATCCGGGGTTGTCTCGAAACTATTCTGGAACATAATTTAAGCCCCGAAAAAGAACGCTATTTTATCACCAGAGCCTATAATCAGGTATTAAGCCTTTCGGAACTGATTCAAGATATGAGCCTGATTACAAAGATAGAAGAGGCGCCTCAATCGTTTCGATACGAACTTGTAGCCATCGGCGGTTTGCTCGAAGACCTGAAACGTGACCTCGAAATCCCTTTAAAGGAAAAAAACATCGGAATGGAATGGAACATCGCCGAAGATGTTATTGTGAAAGGCAATCGCAACCTGCTGCAATCCATTTTCAGAAACCTCACGGATAATGTGATACATTATGCCGGCGACAATGTCTCCATCATAATAAACAAATACAGCGAGGATAAACATTTCTATTATTTTTCGTATTCCGATACCGGCATCGGCATCCCGAACGAACAACATCTCAATCGTTTATTCGAGCGTTTCTACCGCATAAGCGAAGGACGCACACGTGATACCGGCGGGTCGGGTCTGGGACTGTCGATTGTGAAAAATGCCGTTGCATTTCACAAAGGAACAATTATAGCCAAAAATAAAGTCGATGGAGGACTGGAATTTCTGTTTAAACTGCATAAATGACATGAACGATGAACGTGAACCCGCTCGCGCTGGTTTGTAACCCGTGCCACGGCGTCCGTTTCCTGCTTTTCTGCGCAGGGATTGCAAATCCGCGCAAGCGGGACTTGGCGGAGGTGTCGGGTCTCCGTTCCGTAGGTTACGCTACGCTCCACCCACGGTTAATAAAGTGTCGTCCCTGCGGGACTTGGCATCATGCTGTTACCGTCTGCCCCGCTTGCGCGGGTTTGTAACCCGTGCCACGCCTTTCAAACCCTAACAGGGATTTTAAACCCTGTTAGGGAGCCTCCGGCGCGGGATTGAGATTCGTAATTATTATCGTCTGTTTCGCCGCTCGCGCGGATTTGTAATCCGTGCGTCCCTGCCGATGTGCGCGGGCGGCGT
>JAISRS010000150.1 GCA_031273485.1 Prevotellaceae bacterium | reverse complement strand
AAACAAACGTTGCGTTGTTTTTTCTTTTTCTTGGGATTCAGTATAATTACGGTAATTCTTTTCAGGTGGATACCTGTTCGATATACTCCGTTGATGTTTCAGCGATATGTGGAAAATATTAGCGATAACTATTATTTCAACATTCGAGAATGGAAATCTATCGACAAAATTTCCGAGAACATGATATTGGCGGTGCTGGCTTCCGAGGACGGTAATTTCACCGAACACTGCGGATTTGATTGGGATGCAATCAGAAAAGCAATGGAACACAACAGACGATCCGGTAACAAACGGTACGGCGCCAGCACAATTTCACAGCAAACAGCCAAAAATGTGTATCTTTTGCCTGCACGCACATGGATGCGAAAGGGCTTTGAGGCTTATTTCACTGTACTTATCGAGTTGTTTTGGTCGAAACGGAGAATTATGGAAGTGTATTTAAACATCATAGAAGTGGGCGACGGACTGTATGGCGTAGAAGCCGCTGCAAAAACGTATTTCAATAAATCCGCCGACAGGCTTACGGCTTACGAAGCGGCACAAATCGCTTCAATTCTGCCGGGTCCAAGGATATATAACCTCTCAAACCCTTCTCCGAAACTCAGAGAACGACAAATAAAGATACGAAAACTGATGCGTCAACAAACCTGGAACCGGTGAAGCTCACGAAAAACATCGGACAAAAAAAGAAAACAAAAAAAATATACTGATGAAGCCATCTGTAAATAAGCCCATTAATGTCGGAACATACAATAATTGTCTAAAATTTATTCCAATTCTAAACAATTTCATATCTTCCTATGTTAATATAGTGAATTTGGTTTTTCATAGGTTAGTTCAGCTTAACAAAGGAGACGGGGCACCCAAACCCCGCCTCCTTCTCTTTTTCCCCCAAACCCTCAATATCTCTCGCCTCTACAAAACACACGAATTGTTATTTATCACCGAATAAAACGATTTTAAGAGGTTGTCTTAAAAGTAATGTAACACGCAGATAACGCAGATTCCACAGATTTACGCAGATTTACGCAGATAGATATACGCTACGTCGAACGAAGGAACTTGTCCCACTGTTGGGCAAGTATGTTTTTGCTCCGTTTGGACTTGCCCACTGTTGGGCAAGTGTGTTTTTGTTCCGGTTTGGACTTGCCTACTGTTGGGCAAGTATGTTTTTGCTCCGTTTGGACTTGCCCACTGTTGGACAAGTGTATTTTTGCTCCGATTTGGACTTGCCCACTATTGGGCAAGTGTGTTTTGATTCCGGTTTAGACTTGCGACCAGGGGCGCAAGTATGTTTTTGTTCCGGTTTAGACTTGCGACCAGGGTCGCAAGTATGTTTTGCTCCGGTTTAGACTTGCGACCATGGTCGCAAGTATGTTTTGCTCCGGTTTAGACTTGCGACCAGGGGCGCAAGTATGTTTTTGTTCCGGTTTAGACTTGCGACCCGGGTCACAAGTATGTTTTGCTTCCGGTTTGGACTTGCGTGCTATTCATCACCTGATATTAGACGGTTATACAATCGTTTTTAATCTGGGGAGTAAATAAGCCGAATCGCTATGATGTGTATAAAATTTATGTGTGGAAAAACTTCGATTTTTTAAAAAAGATAAGGAGGCGGGATTTGGGTGTCCCGTCTCCTTTGTTAAGCTGAACTAACCTATGAAAAACCAAATTCATTATAATAACATCGCAAATATGCGAATTGTTTAAAGATAGGCAATTTTTTTTGTTATAATTTACATAAACCGAATCATATTAATAAATTAACTTTATTGTTTTTTTTCCGGATAAAGATTATCCCACCAGGAAGCGTCGTCCTGCAACCATTTTGCAAACCATGCGTATATGGAATAATTCCATTCTAATCTGCGTTTATATGTTGCAATACCGTGATTTTCTCCTTTCACTCTGATAAATTCAACCGGACGACCGAGTATTTTCAGAGCCGTGAACATCTGGATACTTTCGCCTACAGGCACATTTGTATCTTCCATGCCATGAAGCAATAAAAGCGGCGTTTTTATTTTATCCGCATTGAATAACGGACTTTGTTCTATATATAATTCCCTGTTATTCCACGGATAACTGTCGGCGCTTGCAGCCGCGCTGTATGCGTATCCCCAATATCCTTCGCCCCAATAACTTGCTATGGAGCTGATACCTGCGTGCGACACGGCGGCGGCAAATATATCGGTAACCGTTTGCAGGTACATAGTCATAAATCCGCCGTAAGAGGCTCCTATGCAGCCTATTTTCTTTTCGTTGATAAAGGCGTGGTCTGCCGCAAATTTTTTTGTGCCTTCAATTATATCGTTTGCTGTGCGTTTTCCCCAGGCATTGACATGTCGTGCCGAAAATTCCTGACCCAAACCTATTGTTCCGCTCGGCTGTAGCGTATAGACCACATAACCCATCGCAGCATACACATGCATGGGATACGGATGGTCTAAGACTCTGGCTGTTGGAGTTGTGCCTCCGTAATAATAAACAATGAGAGGATATTTTTTTGAAGCGTCGAAATTTGGAGGGAGGTAATAGCGTCCTTTGATGAGAGTTCCGTCCGAAGCTGTGAAATTCCAGTCATTAACCTCGCCTAATATTATATTCGAAAATCTTTTATTTAAAGGGTCGCTAACCGGAGTCGATTTTCCTGTTTTCAGATCGTAAGTGTAGGCTTTAGTCGAACTGGAAGAACTCAACCCCACGTAGGCGGCTGTTGTTCCATTTTTTGCAACATAAAACGACCTTATAACATCTTCCTGCAAGTTTAATTTAGTGAAAGTCTTTTTGGGAACGCTATATTTATATACGTTTTCGTAATCTACTTCCACAACTGTCATATATATCTCATTATCCGAATACCACGACATCCGGTTGATAGAAGGGTCAAAATCTTTAGAAATTTCTTCCACCTGTTTGGTAGCGATATCCATTATAAAAGCCTCATTGTCGTAACTGTTTGCTATTTCGCCTTGCGGAACATTCAGCGCTATGCCGTTAAAGGCTTCGGGAGCGCCGGAGATAAGTATTTTCTGTCCATTGGGCGAAAAACTTGCCGAATGTGCATATTTCTCATCTTTCCATAAAGTGTCAACTTTCAACGATTCCAAATCCATTATAAACAGGGACGATTTTCTGAAAGGTCTTTCCGTAATTTGCTCCTCGCCGACACTAAACAATATATAGCGCGAATCTCTGCTGATGTCGTGCAGGGATGTTGTATGTTTTCCATACGTTAGTCGCTGATTAATGCCTGTTGCAATATCATATTTATAGATGAAATATTTGTCGAAATAGCCGTCTTGCCTGTCTGCCGGTGATTTAAGGATGAGTAAATCGCCCTTTCTGTCTTCGTAAGATTCTTTTATCGTGTAAATTAATTGCTTTTCGTCGGGAGCAATACGAAATCCGTCTTTAGGGATATTTACGGCTACGGCAGTTTCGGCAAGAGTTTCGGGATCAACGCTTATGAGGGAATTATTATCTCCTCTCTGCGTAACATAGTACAGCCTGTTTGATGTGGGCATCCACGACATGGATTTGTCCAAAGACAGTTTCCTTCCTGTTTTTGTATCAAACAGTTCGGAATAGCGGGAGGAGTTTCCTCCTTCTGCTACGCAGGAATAATTAAAGAGGATGAAACGCCCGTCGGGTGAAATATTTCCGCCCGAAACCCTTTCTCCTTCAATAATATCATTGATTTTGATAAATCTTTTACCGTTATATTCCGTTAAATTCGTCAGACTGTCTTTTGATTCCACCTCAATTTTCACCGATTCCTGTGGCGTTTTTGAGGTCGCCTGACTGAGATATTTCACGGTAAATTCGGTAGTTCCGGGATTTACCGTTATTTCTTTTTCCGTCTTTTTTGCATTTTTCAGACTGTCTTCAACTGTGGTTTTCGAGGATTCTTTTTTGTTGTTCACATAAAATTCCAACATTCCGGGAGCCGTGATACTTATTTTCAGTTTTGTATATCTGTCGGCGTTTACGTTAAAGGCGAAACAACGTAATTCGCTGCCTTTTTCCGGTTTACGAAAAAATATATTATGTGATGTGTCGGCATAAAGTTCTTCTTTAAAACTTTGTTTTTCGACAATAAAAGCAGTTTCGAGTAATGATTTTGCTTCAAATTTTTCTCCTTTGAGATTTGTGCTGTCTATCATCAGCGGATTACCTACAGCAACCGGAGATGTTGCCCGTACTTTGGTGATATTTATCTTGTTTTGAGCAACCGAACCGGCGAATGTAAATATGCACAATATAACTAATAATAATTTTCCTTTCATGTATGTATAAAATTTATTTACAGGGCGCAAAGGTATGAAATATATTTTTTAAAAAGCAAATAATCTTTCTTTTTTTCGATTGCCGAATTATACGAATTACATTTTCATCTTGCAGCATAAAGGTTATTTTGGTTTTGTCAATAGAAGTTTCAAAAAGTACTTCTTGCCGGTTTCTTTGTTTCGGAGTATTTTTGTCCATGCACATATTTTTTTTTGCAAAGATACATCCATGTCAAATGGACGGAAGCGGCAACCGTGCCGTATCGGTTTGCACAAAAAAAACGAGGTAGGACTGGGAATCATACCTCGTCGTAGTTGTAAACCTAACTTATGAAAAACCAAATTTCGTGTATTATGATGCTGAACTGTAAAAAAGGTTTAAAATATCTTGATATTTTTTTATGTTTGCTTTACGTTTGCTTTATTTTTGCTTTATTTTAAATTTCTTTTCAGCAGCAGATATGTTTAATTTGTGATGTCGGTAACTGTCGGTAACTGTGGGCAATTTTGACCGGACTGAACAATTCTGTGACGGATAGCCAAAAAGAGGTGAACATTTTTTTGCAAAAATTGTTGTATCTGTATATCGGGAATTAAGTACCAAAAAAAATTAAGTTTAAGCGGATTCGGTCCAAAGCAGATTATATATAAATTTAATAATTTTGTGCATTAAGACGACAATATGAAGTATTCATTAATTCGAAACAATCGAAAAAAGTATAAAGAGAAACACTTATTATACTTTAAAAGAACCTTTAGAAACCGCTTTTCAGGCGTCAGACGCCGGTTTTGCCGGTTTTATAAATTTTTAAGCCTGATTTTAATATGTCTGAATTTCACTTCTGTACACGCCCAGTTGTTTGTTGACGAGGATATTTTCAACAGCTGCATCCGGCGCTCCATCCGAAACGGGAAATGTTCTGTAACCGATATAGCCCTGAATTTTATCGGAAAACCGTATCGTGCAAAAACGCTGGAAATAAACGGTTCCGAAAAACTTGTCGTCAATCTCAGGGAGTTTGACTGCTGCACGTTTGTGGAATCCGTGATGGCTGTATTTTTGACAATTAAAGAACATAAAACGGATTTCGGAGCTTTTAAACAAAATCTCACAAATATCAGATACCGCAACGGACAAATCGATGGATATGCCTCACGTCTTCATTATGCCTCGGACTGGATCAGGGATAATTGCAAAAAGGGGATTATCGAAATGGTATCGCACGATGCCGGACAAAAAATATCTTTCGGACTGAACTACATGTCCACGCACACGGAACTGTACCCGGCGCTGAAATCGAATCCGGCGGCGGTTGAGGATATAAAAAAGATAGAAATCGAGGCGGGAAAAACAAGGTTTTTTTATGTTTCCAAACATAATTTAAAATCTGTGGAAAACAGCATACGGCAGGGCGATATCCTGTGTTTTGTCACGTCTCTCGCCGGATTGGACATTTCCCATCTGGGAATCGCTTACAGAACGGACAGTGTACTGACGTTTATCCACGCTTCGCAGGGGGCGAAAAAGGTTGTCGTAAACCCCGGAACGCTGGCGGATTACTGTATGAATATTGAATCAAATAAAGGAATTATTATCTGTAAAATCAATTAAATATGCTTTCAATTATTGTTGCCGCCGACGAAAATAATGCTATCGGGAAAAATAATTCCCTGATGTGGCATATCTCGGAGGACATGAAATATTTTAAATCCGTAACAGGCGGATATCCTGTGATAATGGGACGGAAAACGTTTGAGTCGATACGCCGTCCGCTGCCCGACAGAACAAATATAATCGTAACCCACAACCTGGGGTTCAAGCCGGAGGGATGTATCACCGTTCATTCGCTAAGTGCGGCAATTGAGGCGGCGGCGGGCATCAGGGGCGATTATTTTGTCATCGGAGGCGAGTCGATATACCGGGAGGCGATGGATCTGGCGGAGGCGATATATCTCACTGCGGTTCACCATAAGTATGAGGGCGCGGATGCCTTTTTCCCAAAAATTAATGAACGGGAATGGAGGGTAACCGAAAGAGTGGATTTTGAGAGAGGAAAGAATTTTGAATATCCGTTCAGTTTTGTGAAACTTCAAAAGATTCCGAATTTAACTTAATTATTATTTAATCTAACTAAGATGTTATGACAGGCAATCGATTAATAAATGAAAACAGTATCTATCTGAGAAATCACGCCAATCAGCATATTGACTGGTACCCGTGGGGGGGAGAGGCGTTTGAACGGGCTAAGGCGGAGAATAAATTGATATTTATAAGTATCGGGTTTTCTGCATGTCACTGGTGTCACGAATTGTCAAGAAACTGTTTTGAAGACGAAACGATAGCGGAAGCGCTCAATCGTTACTATGTGTGCATAAAGGTTGACAGGGAGGAACGACCGGATGTTGACATGTTCTACATGAGCGTTTTGGAGCTGGTGACGAATTACAGCGGCTGGCCCATAACCTGCTTCGCTTTGCCCGACGGGTCGCCTGTTTTTGCAGGCACGTATTACCCGCCCGACCAGTTTCTGGAGGTTGTACTGAATCTTCAGCAAACCTTTGAACTGGAACCGGATAAACTTGAAGAGGTGGGGCTGGAAATTGTGAGTATCATGAAGAATACGGGCATTGTGGAAAAAAAGGCGATGGAAAAATTATCCGTCAACGATCTGAAACTGCTGATTGAACCCTGGCGAAGGAAGTTTGATGCGGTGAACGGCGGCACGCTGGGCGCGCCGAAGTTTCCGCTGCCGATGTCGCTGACTTTTATGATGTCATCGGGTTATTATCTGGACGACCCTTCGCTGATTGAGTATGTGGAAAAAACACTGGACAGTATCGCAAAAGGCGGAATTTACGACCAGCTTGGAGGAGGTTTTTTTCGATATACCGAAGATACGGCGTGGAAAAGACCTCATTTCGAAAAGATGCTGCTGGATAATGCTCTGCTGATTGTGGCTTACAGCAGAGCTTACAGAATCAATCCGAAACCGCTGTATAAAAAGGTGATTGAGGATACGATCAATTTCATGAGGGTGAAGATGCTGGGGAAAAAGCTCTATTATGCTTCAATTGACGCCGAATCGGAGGACATCGAGGGGAGGTATTATACCTGGCATTCGGATGAATTGAGGGAGATTCTGGGGAATGATTATGAGTTTGCGGCGGAATATTTCGGCATCAGGGAGAATGTCCAAAACGTGCTGTTTGTTCACGAGGACATTGAATGTCTGTCCGAAAAACACGGACTGTCCCTCAATGAAGTCAGGACGAAAATCAATACCATCAAAAACAATCTGCTGCAAATCAGAACAACGCGCAAGTTGCCAAGTATCGACACCAAGATGCTTGTTTCGTGGAATTCGCTGTTCATGGGCGCCCTGTGCGAGGCTTACCGGTCGCTGGAAGATGCGGCGTTTCTGGAACAGGCTCAGTATATTGCCGACTATATTATTGAATATTATGTGCAGAAGGATTACAGGATGTTCAGAATCGTTGAAAATAAAACTCCCGCCTTTCTGGACGATTACGCGCTGACGGCAAATGCTCTCATCAGGCTGTACCGGATTTCGGGCGACAGGAAGTATCTCAAGGTGGCAAAAGGTATTGTGGAATATACTTTTGAACATTTCTACGACGAGAAATCGGGAATGTTTTTCTTTTCGGACAACGCCATTCCGTCGCTGATTCCACGGATGATGGATTTCGTTGATAAAACATATCCCTCTTCAAATTCCATGATGGCGAAGGTTGTAACAATTGTATCGCTGCTCTACAATAACAAGCATTATGCGAATGTTGTGCTGCAGATGCTCAACAATATCAAGGACCAGATGCCCGGAGCAGGACCTTACGTGGCTCACTGGGCTAGCGTTTTTTATATGAATATCTACAAGCAAATAATAGCGTTTATCCCAACCGACAAACTGAAAAATCTTATCACGTGTTTTGTGCCCAATCTCCTGATATTTCCGGACAATGTAGATTCCTGCGCACAAAATATCCCGCAGGACGAACTCGATAAAATCGAAAAGGATTATTACAGCCTCGTGGAATATGCCAAAGGTCATAAACAGCTAATCTGAAGCGGCACGCCGACCGGAAACGGACGCAACGGTGATGGAATCGCGCGATTCTTTGTCCCCCGGTAACCGGGGATGTCAGAATCGCGCGATTCTTTTGTCCTCGACAACCCGGGAGGTCAGAATCGTACGATTCTGGTATCCTCAGTTGTCGGGGACAAAAGAATCGCGCGATTCTGGTCTCCTCAGTAACCGAGTGCGAATAGAATCGCGCGATTCTGGTCTCCTCAGTTGTCGGGAACAAAAGAATCGCGCGATTCTGACCTGTTTGGCTGTCTGTGGAAGGCGACCTTTAACAGGGTTTTGAATCCTGTTAGTTGTTGGAAGGCAACTTCTAACAGATTAATTCAAGGATTTCAAACCCTAACAGGGATTTTAAACTCTGTTAGGGTGCGCAAAGCGCAGAAAGGAGAGCACGGGTTACAAACCCGCGCCAGTGGAGGGCATACTGTCTTCCGGATGGAGCATACTGTCTTCCGGATGAAGCATACTGTCTTCCGGATGGAGCATACTGTCTTCCGGATGGAGCATACTGTCTTCCGGATGGAGCATACTGTCTTCCGGATGGAGCATATTGTCTTCC
>JAISRS010000121.1 GCA_031273485.1 Prevotellaceae bacterium | reverse complement strand
TGAATAAACAATAGTACATAGTACGGAGTGCAGAAATTGGAATTTTTGATAACATTTTCAATAATAAGGGAATGAAAAAATTTTTCCGAACAACGATGACACAGTTACAACCTTTTTCTGGTTTATAAATGCATTTGCAATTTGAAACGGTTCAAAATTCAAGGAGAATTCCGAATGCCCAATATTTCACTCGACAAATTAATTTGGACGATTCGCGGCGAGAAAGTGATTCTCGATTCCGATTTGGCGCGTTTGTACGGAGTTCCGGTAAAACGCCTTAATGAGCAAGTCAGGCGAAATGCAGACCGTTTTCCTGAGGATTTCGTTTTTCGGTTATTAAAAGACGAATTTAATTTTATTAAATTAAACATTGTACAGGCTAAATCACAACCTGTTGATAACAAAAAAGTTGCTGAGGTGGTCGCAAATTGCGACCACCTTCAAAAGATAAAATTCTCACGAACAACGCCTTGGGCATTTACTGAACACGGAGCCGTGATGGCGGCAAGTGTTTTGAACAGTCCTGAGGCAGTGTCGATGAGCGTATTTGTTGTTCGGGCGTTCGTTGAGATGCGGAATAAAATTTTTGCCAATGAAGAGATTATTAAACGAATTGCAGAGATTGACCAAACGATTTTGGATTACGACAAGAAATTTATAGAACATGACGAAATACTCCGTTCTTTGTGGTCAAAACTGAAACTGTTGCTTGAACCCACGCCGGAACCGCCGAAAAAACCAATCGGATTCCATGCAACAAATTAGGAAAAAGTTTGATATCACAATTTGCAATATCAAACTCGGATCCTAAAAACCGAACCTGAACCCAAATTTTTAACAATAGGAGACATAAAAAATGTCATTGAGCGGCAAAGCGGCAGAACCCCAAGCGGGTGATAAGAAAGAGATTAAAATTAAGGGTGTTGATTATACGTTTCGCTGGTGTCCGGCGGGAACGTTCACGATGGGAAGCCCCGAATCGGAATTGGAAAATTTAGACTTTACTGCGAGTGTTATCGCTCGTTCAAACGAAGAAATGGAAGCGCATGTAGAAGAAATAAGAAAGAGCGAAAAGCAACACAAGGTAACATTGAGTAAAGGCTTTTGGATACTTGAGACGGAGGTAACACAAAAGATGTGGAAAGAAGTAATGAATGAAAATCCTAGTGAGTTCAAAGGAGATCAACTTCCGGTGGAGGAAGTCTCTTGGGATGATTGTCAAAAATACATCGTTGAATTGAATCGTCTCGGCACTGCGCCGAAAGGTTTTAAGTTTTCGTTACCGACGGAGGCTCAATGGGAATATGCTTGCCGGGCTGGTACAACCACAATGTTTAATTATTCCGGTAATACATTGAACGGCGATAAAGCCAACTGCGATGGTACTAAACCTTACGGTACAGACACGAAAGGTAAGTTTTTAAAAGAAACATCAAATGTTGGTTCTTATGACGCGAATATTTGGGGGTTGTATGATATGCACGGTAACGTTTGGGAATGGTGCGAAGATGGGTATGAAGATTATCCGAGCGATGCCGTCACCGATCCGAATCCGAATGGGAAAGATTCGGACTCGAACCGCGTGCTTCGCGGCGGCAGTTGGGACGACTACGCTTGGCATTGCCGGTCGGCGAGTCGAGGTCACAACGCCCCGTCGATTAAGGGCAACAATGTGGGTTTGCGGCTTGTCCTCGTGAACGAAAACTAAGCCGCCTCGCTGTTATGTTGGCAAGCATTTTAAACAGTCCCGATACGAACTTTTTTTGACAAATTAAAACGAATCAAACTGGAGAATAACACAATGACGCAATTACAATCTTTTTCCGGTGTGACGTTTGATGTTCCTGTCGCGACGGAGATTCCCTGTCCGGTACCGGATTGGGAATACGGTGTTCTCCGTGCCTATTTGAAAGACTTCGTGGAAACGCTTGAAGAAAGCAGACGGATTGATCGGGAGTTAGAGGAAAAACGCGCGGCTCGACTGTTGGAAATGATGGGGGAGGACAACTCTCCATGAAACCTCCATTGATTGTCGATACATGTATTTTCCTGATTATTTCGTTTTTTGTGGGGCGTGATTTTATTGATTTATAGCCCTGAAAGTAGAGACGCAATGCCTTGCGTCTCTACGTTAGTACGGGGCATCGCCGCTCGTTATGCCACACAAGTCATAAATGCATTCGCATAATGTTAGCGACGGGGGCTTGCCTCCGACGCAATGGTGTGGGAGTCGTGTTGGTATTCCAAACCTTTACCTGTCGGCGTAGCCGACAATTGCCGCGAAGCGGCGCAGACTGGAACGCGGGTGTCCCGCCCGCCTCTGTGCGTTAGGCAACCGAACGAGTTAGGAAGGAACGCCAAGACGTGTTGGAAAACATTTGCCAACGCGTTCGGGCGTTCCGTACAAACTCGTTCGGTTCTATTCCGCACTGAGGCGGGCGGGACGCCCGCGTTCCAGTCCGTCGCTGCTTCGCGGCGAACTTGTGTGGTATAACGAGGGCATTGTCCCGTGAACCGGTGATAATAAAATTTATTACCCCTGTAAGGGCGAAAGCAAAACACGTAACGGCTTGCGCCCTCCGATTCACGGGGCGATGCCCTGTGCTAATGCTTGCCGCCCCTTCGGGGCTAATACGTAAATCACAATTTAAATCACGAAATTCACTACCAAAATTTAAATTACAGCAGCATTAGAGTGTTGCCCTACGTTATGATATTTGACCATTTCAGTGTCATGGTAAATCGGAAGTTTACCGTCAAATGTAACCCCCCACAAAATCCGAAATAATCAGAAAAATTCTACTTATTATCGCAGTACAAATACGTCATAAACTTTAGCACAAAATACATAATGGAGCTAAGCAAAAAACAAATCGAAAGGCAGGATTTTGTTGATAATTCTATTTTTGAATTACTTCAATCCTTACATCCCGCAGCTTCTCAATTAGATTGGAATATTGATATAATTGGTGAAATTCGGGACGTTATACAATCGTACTTTATTGAAAATATCGACGACATAGACGAACAAATATTCTACCCGTTCATTGAAGAATAATAAAATGGAAATCAGAGAAACACAAATAGAAGACATACTAATCAGTTCACCTGAATTGATGAAAAATACATTAAGACTAGACGAGGAACCACGACTAATCGGACGACAAATTATTGTTCCTTCGGGGCGTTTAGATATGCTTTATACTTACCGAAAAGACTTATTTCTAATTGAATTAAAAATAGTAACATTTCAAAAAAAATTTATTCAACAAGTAATCAGTTATCGTAACGACTTACAATCATTACAACGTCAAGGCAAATTAATACAGGGAAATATTCAACCATTCTTATTACTACCTAAAATCAATATCCTCAATAGAGCAGCAGCTGAAGCCGTAGGTGTATACTGCAAAGAATACGATCCCGAAGCAATATTGAAATATTTCTATAGTAAAAAACTACGACCAATTACTTATTTTGTCGAAAACAAACCTATTGATATTGGAATTTGGAACATTCATTTGATAAACAAATTTATCTATCATTTGGAAAAAACAAATTCGGTGAAAGAATTACAAAGTATTACTGGAGGTTCACGAAAAACATTGTATAACAAAATTAAATTTGCAGTCGAATTAGGCTTATTGAATTGGTTGCCCAAAAAAGATTACATTACATTATCTGAATTGGGAAGATTGTATGTTTCGGCTAAAGATACCTATTTTGAAAACACTTTGAGCGAAGAACAAGCTAAAATCATAAGAAAGCAGGTAGTCGAAGACCCATATCATTCCTCTGTCATTTTAGGTATTGCATCTATGGTCGAATGCGTTTTTGCATTATCTAAAACATCTTATCCTGTTTCGTTGGTGCAGCTTGAAAGTTATTTTACGGTTTATTCCGGCAAAACGTATGATTGGCAAACAGAAAAAGCACAAAGGCACGGAGCAAAAATGTATTCTAATTATGCTGCAGATTTAGGATTAATGGCAAAAACGGATAAAAATGTTTACCTCACTCCTGTTGGATTTAAGTTTGTCATACAATTACAACTACATAAAAGTCTAAGATTGATGAATAGTTTGACGGTTAATTAACTGGATGAAAATGTCCGACGTAAAAAACATTTAAGTGACGATGTTGCAAAAGTTTAACTTTGAGGGGTTCTTGCGGGAACTTGAAAACGGGAATGTCCTTGTCGATTTCGATGCTCGAACAGGACATAATCACGGAACAAAATTTAGATTGAGGCAGAATTGTTTACACAAACTATACGAACAAGTAAAGGTAATACTGTAAAGAATAGCCCCCTTCACAAACTTACAAAAAATTCAAAATTTGGAACAAAAATGTCTGAACGATGAAAAGGCAAATTTATCGGTTATAATTAGCGAAACAATAATCTTGACGCACCCTTTCCGGCGCGCACACCGACATCATTCAGAAAAAAATTTCAGCAGCAATTGAATCTCATATATCCCCCCAACCTCATTACATCATCACCTCATCATCTCATTAAAAATTACCTCACTAAAAACAATGGAAAATTCCGCGAACGGATTGAAAAATAATGAGGTAATGAGGTTTGTTGTTTGGGGTAGCTCATTTGCTACTGAGGTTGTTTTGTTAAGAAAATTAGGTGGAAATGAGGCTAGTTTAAAAGCTTGATTTATGACGTATATTTCGCTGATATATTACATTTTTTATAACATTTTCGATAATCAGGTAAAAAACACTCACTAAACACGGTGAAATCAAAGGTATCGTGCTAAAATCCTTGTTTGGCTGCGGGCTGTTGCGTTACCGTATATTTTATTTTTCATCCGCCCGCGACATCCTGAACGCTAGGAAAAAAAACAATATCACACAAACTTAATAACGGCTTCCAAAAAACGCCGTACCCAAAAATAACAACCAATCAGCAATAATCTATCTGTCAAAATGAAATATAATCCGGCGGTAATTGAGCCAAAATGGCAATCGTATTGGGAATCTAATAAAACGTTTTCTGTACCGGCAAA
>JAISRS010000113.1 GCA_031273485.1 Prevotellaceae bacterium | reverse complement strand
GGCATTCAGCTTGGAGTAATCAGCGACTTTATCTATCCCGTTATTGTTGCCGTATCGGTTATCACGACATTTACAACCCCCTACAGCATTCGCTATTCGGACACGGTTTACTATAAAGTGGAAAAACTGATACCAAAAAAATGGAATAAACTCGTCACCGGATACGCCGTGGGCAAACGCAATGCAGCTGTTGCAAATGAATGGAGTATGCTGCTCCAGAAATTATTTACACCCGTACTGATATATACCATCCTGTCAATTGCCGTCCTCATCCTGTCAAGAACACTCATAATTCCGTTCATCACATCCCATATCCCCAATATCTGGGGAATCATTTCAGGCGCAATAATCTCAATAATCTTCATGTCGCCGTTTTTGTACGGAATAATAAGAAGACGACACGATGCCGCCTCAATTTATTTAAATTTACTGATGAGCAATAATTATAACAAATTAATACTTTTACCTCTGAATTTAATTCCCAAAATAATATGCGTCATATTAATATTGTCGGTACTGACGCCTCTGTTCCCCCAGTTTAAATTTATACTCATACTTGTTTCAATACTTGTAATCATATTTATTGCATTTAATCCGAAATACGAGTTCCAGACAAAAATAGAATCGGTTTTTCTTAAAAATCTCAATAACGAACATCCCGAAGAAAAATAAACCACCGTTAACCTGCAATTCGGACAGAACTGTTTCGGGGAACTTCTAAATGCGGCGAAATCTTTGATGAAAAAAAAATATAATATCTTTGCATTTTTAAATATAAATACATAATACTTAAAATAATTATAATGGAATACAGAAAAATCGGACAAACAGGACTGGAAGTATCCTCTCTTAGTTTCGGAGCATCCTCGTTGGGAGGAGTTTTTCATTCTCTTAAAGAGGAAGATGGAATTAGAGCCGTACACACGGCTGTGGATAACGGAATCAATTTCATAGACGTTTCGCCTTACTACGGTCACGAAAAAGCCGAGGCGGTTTTGGGCAAAGCGCTGAAAGAAATCGATCGCGGGAAATACTATCTGTCCACGAAAGTGGGACGTTACGGTAAAGACGGGGTCAATTACTGGGACTATTCGAGCAAAAAAGCAACCGAAAGCGTTTATGAAAGTATGGAAAGATTAAATGTTGATTATATCGACATTATCAATGTGCATGACATTGAATTTGCCGACTTGAATGTGGTCTGCAACGAAACCTTACCCGCTTTGACGGCATTGCGCGCTCAAGGCATTGTGAAACATGTCGGAATCACCAACCTCACGCTCCGGCACTTTAAATACGTGATTGACCATGTGCCTGCCGGAACCGTCGAAAGCGTCCTTTCCTTTTGCCACTACTGCCTTAACGACGACGCTTTGACGGATTATTTGGACTATTTTGAAGAACGTGGAATCGGCGTCATCAATGCCTCCCCCTTTTCGATGGGATTATTGACCGAACGAGGCGCGCCGGACTGGCATCCCGCTCCAAAACCTTTGCAGGATGTATGCAAACAAGCTGCCGAATACTGCAAATCAAAAGGTAAATCCATAGAACAGTTGGCTCTGAAATTCTCCGTCAGCAATCCCCGCATAGCAACTACCCTGTTCAGCACCACGCGCTCCGAAGCCGTTTTGCAAAATATCCGATGGGCGGAAGAACCCTTAGACGAAAATCTGCTGAAAGATGTATCGAAAATACTTGAATCACGTTTTCGCGATACCTGGCTAAACAGTTAAATCATCAAAAAAGGAAATGAATAACGTGAAAATTATCGACGCGCACGCACACCTGTGGCTAAAACAGGATACGGAGGTGAACGGACTGAAAATACAAACTTTGGACGGAGGAAAATCACTCTTTATGGGCGAAATACGGCAAATGGTACCTCCCTTTATTACCGACGGCAGAAATACGGCGGAAATATTCCTGTCGAACATGAACTATGCCCGTGTTTCCGCCGCAGTAATCACTCAGGAATATATCGACGGCTCGCAAAACGAATACCTCCGGGAGGTGCAGCAAAAATATCCCGACCGTTTTTTGTGTTGCGGAATGATTGACGCCCGTAAACCCGGATACGAGGAGGAAGCGAAAGAATTAGTCCAAAGCGGTTTTCGAGGAATAAAAATCCCTGCCGAAAGATTAATAATGCCCGACAAAAGAGTCTTTCTCACAGACGACGAAATGATGCGGACGTTTAAATATATGGAAGAAAATGATATTTTCCTTTCCGTTGATATGGCTCCCGGAGCGGAACAGGTGGCGGAAATGGAAGAAGTCATAGCCGAATATCCGCGTCTGCGCATAGCCATCGGTCATTTTGCTATGGTCACCCGTAGCGGCTGGCACGAACAGGTTAAATTAGCCCGACACCCGAATGTGATGATAGAATCGGGCGGAATAACATGGCTGTTTAATGATGAGTTTTATCCCTTTACGGGAGCCGTCAGGGCGATTAAGGAAGCCGCCTCGCTGGTGGGTATCGAAAAATTGATGTGGGGATCCGATTATCCGCGCACAATAACCGCCATCACCTACAGAATGTCTTACGATTTTGCGGTCAAATCCACCCTGCTCTCCGAAGAAGAAAAAAACCTCTTCCTCGGAGCAAATGCCAAACAATTCTATCGTTTCAACGAACTTGTGGATTTGCCATATATCAAAAACATGTCGGAGTAAATTGACAATTACAAATTACAAATTAACAATTACGAATTACGAATTTGTGGAAATGTCCGAACCATGATTAAAGGATTAAAGGATTTTACATTCGCAGAAAAAATTCGTGGTAATTCGTAAAATCCGCAGGATTTAAATTCGTGGTAATTGACTACGTCGAACTTACGTTTCGTAAAAATCCACAGGATATAAATTCGTGCAATTCGTGTAATTCGTGGATAAAAAATTCGTAAAAATCCGCAGGATTTTAAATTCGTTCCATTTGTTTAATTCGGTGACAAAAAGAACTTGGATGACAAAAAGAATCCGATGATTTATGTATCAAAATGATAAAAATTAATAATAAAATGAAAGCAATACAAATTATACAACCCGGAGAAGTGAAGGTTGTTGATATTAAAAAACCTGAAGCTAAACAGGGAGAAGTTTTAGTGAAATTGAAATACGTTGGCTTTTGCGGGTCGGATTTGAATACCTATTTGGGTAAAAACCCGATGGTTCGGCTGCCCGTTGTACCCGGACATGAAATCAGCGCCGAAATAACGGAAGTCACAGAGGGCGTTCCGGAATATATCAAATCCGGGATGTTGTGTACCATAAATCCCTATACCGCCTGCGGACATTGTTCCTCCTGCCGGAACGGACGTCCTAACGCCTGTAGATTCAACCAAACCTTAGGCGTGCAACGCGACGGCGCCATGTCGGAATATTTTGCCGTTCCATGGGAAAAGATTATAACGGACAGAGAAAATAAACTTACGTCCAAAGAATTTGCCTTAGTGGAACCTTTAAGCGTGGGATTTCATGCCGTATCGAGGGCGGCAGTGACGGATTCGGACACTGTGATGGTGATCGGCTGCGGAATGATTGGCTTGGGAGCTTTGATCCGTTCGGTTATTCGCGGCGCTAAAGTAATTGCGGTAGATGTGGACGAGGAAAAGCTGGCTTTGGCGAAACAGTTAGGCGCTGTTTACACCATTAATTCACAAACCGAAGATGTTCATTCCCGTTTGCAATCCCTCACAAACGACGCCGGACCGGACGTTGTTGTTGAAGCCGTAGGCGCGCCCGTCACCTACCAAATGGCAGTTAATGAGACGGCATTTACCGGAAGGGTTGTGTGCATAGGTTATGCTAAAACAGACATAGCCTTTGAAACAAAACTTTTTGTACAAAAGGAGATAGACATTCGCGGTTCACGCAATGCGATGCCCGAAGATTTTCGTGCAGTGATGGAATACCTTAAAAAAGGAACCTGTCCCGCGGATGCTCTAATCAGCGGAATCTTTGCGCCCGAACAGGCGCAAACCGCCCTCGAAACATGGAAAGAACAACCCGGTAAAGTTTTTAGATTATTAATAAGGTTCTAAGTGGAAATTAGAAGGTAAAAGTTTCTGCGTGAAAGGCGACCCCTGACAGGGGTTTTAAACCCTGTCAGGGGTTACGATTAGGTCTGCCGACAAACTGCGGAGTGTGATAAGTCATTATTTTTTACCTTTGCCGAAAAATTGTATAAAAAAGAGTTACATAATAATTCAAAAATATGGATAAAAATTTTTCTTCCAAACTCATCCATTTAGGTGATAAATTCGAGGAATCTGTGTCGAGAAGTAAATCAATACCTATTGTTATGACTTCGGTTTTTGCATTTGACGATGTGGAATCGTTAGATAAAGTGTATGAAGGAGAGGCTAACGGATATATTTACACAAGAAACGGAAATCCGGTACATGACGCCATATCCGAAATTATGAGCAGCATAGAAGAAGGAGAAGCGGCACTGGCATATTCCTCCGGAATGGGCGCTATTTCTCTGAGTATCCTGTCACAAGTAAAAACTGGCGACCATATCATTGCTGCCAATGTGCTTTATGGCGGCAGTTTTCAGTTTATCAAAACCGAATTGGCGCGTTTCAATATCACAGTAACATTTGTTGACCCTGTAAATGAAGATATAAGCCGTTATTTCAGACCAGACACAAAAGTTGTTTATGTAGAAACTATTTCAAATCCCATGATGGAAGCCATAGATTTAAAAGCCATTGCAGCCATATCGCATCAATACGGGGCAAAACTGATAGTGGATAATTCCTTTGCCACGCCTGTAATTTGTCAGCCATTACTTTCAGGTGCCGATATTGTTGTTTACAGTGCAACCAAATATCTTGGCGGACACAGCGATATCACAGCGGGAATCGTGGTTTCGGATAAAAAAACCATCCAGCAAGTATATTCATCCGGACTGCTTTTTGGTCCCACATTAAGTCCGTTCGACGGATGGCTGCTCGTGCGAAGTCTTCGCACACTCGAACTCAGAATGAAACAACATTCCCAAAACGCTTTGAAATTAGCCGAATATTTTGAAACAAACCCCAAAATCAGCGCAGTATATTATCCGGGATTAGTTTCTTCTCCTACTCATCAAATTGCCAAACGTTTATTCAATAACAATCTGTTTGGAGGGATGTTAAGCATAGACCTCGCAGGAGGAGAACGACATGCTTATGAATTATTACGTAAATTAAAGACCGTCAAATTTGTACCAAGTCTTGCAGGAGTATCTACATCTACCTCCTATCCGGCTAAAACTTCACACCGTTCGCTGAACGGCGAAGAACTGAAAAAAGCCAATATTTCAAAGGGATTGATACGTATATCGGCAGGACTTGAAGATATTCGGGATATTATTGATGAATTTGACAAAACAATATCCGAAATTTGAAAAAATACACAGTTTGAGTAATTTTTATCGGTGATTTTAGGATTTATCCGCACAAAATCCGCATAGAATTAAAATAATTTTATGCAGTTGAAATACAGGGATTAATACCAAAATTGAGAAATAAATTTGAAAAATAATTGAAATAAATTTGAAAATAAGAAAAAAAAAACCGACATTTGCGCCGAATTTTGAATTACCTATTTTGGGAATAGATTTGAAAATAAAAATATTAAAAAGAACATTATGTCAAGGATTTGTCAGATAACAGGAAAAAAAGTAATGGTAGGG
>JAISRS010000038.1 GCA_031273485.1 Prevotellaceae bacterium | reverse complement strand
CTCGGACGAAGCCATCATGATGGATGCCGATAAACAGCAGGAAATAGCCGAATGTATATTAAGAGCGTTTAAACGATATAAGGAAGAAATGGATAAACAAGCGCTTGGAATCGAATGATTTTCACAATACGGGTAAAATCTTTATGACATCAGTATATATAACCTCAAGTTCCTGTATATCTGCACAGGACACATTCAACAATCCCGAATGGCGCTGCAACGTCCGCCGCTCCGAAAACCTCCCGTATCACTGCATTGAGCCTGATTACAAAAAAATCATAGATTCAGCCTCTCTTCGGAGGATGAACCGATTGCAGAAAATCAATCTGGGAAATGTGGTAAACTGTCTGCAAAATATTAATATCAATGCACTTGACGCCATTATCGTCGCCACCGGCTGGGGCTGCATCGACAGCACTTATAAATTCGTAGAACGCCTCTACGACCGCCGCGACCTGCCCGCCAATCCGACCTCATTCATACAGTCCACGCATAATACAATGGCTGCCCAAACGGCTATATACCTCAATTGCAATGCCTGCAACAACACTTTAACCGACAATCAATCCCCCTTTGAACTTGCTTTGGACAATGCCCTGATTTGTATGCATAACGACCGCTGTTCCAACGTACTCCTAAGCGCCTGCGACGAACTTACGCCTCAATTGATTGATATACTCGGAAAAATCGCCGGATTCGGGAAACCAAAAATCCTTGGCGAAGGCGGCGCCTGTTTTCTCCTGTCGAAAGAAAAACAGGATAATATTGCAGAACTGAAACATTTCGCCTCCTTATCCACAGATGATTTGCAGCAAGTTGCCGAAGATTTATCGAACGCCTATTCCGTCGATTATGTGTTTACATCTCAAAAAGAGCGTTTAACGGGCGCTTCCGCAAGGAACCTCCCGCAAATAATCTATACCGATTATTTCGGTCATTTTCCCACAAGTCACGCCTGCGGTTTTTGGCTTGCGGTTCACTGCCTTAACACGGGCAACCCGCCGGCGACAAATGCGCGAAATATTATGCTCATTTCCGGTAACAGGCAAAAAATAAGTCATATAATAATAGTCGGCAAATGATACGATTTATTTACATAATCCAACAGTTAGCATTTATTATCATTCCCTTCGGCATGATATATTCCATTGTATGCCGCCATTTTATACTGTCGGGAGTGATTATGCTCTTCGCCGTTTTGTTGATTTGGGGAATCTTCGACCTGCGGCTGTCGTTATTTGTTCCTGTAGTGAACAGATTGAAAACCAAAGAAAAAAAAGTCATCCTCACTTTCGACGACAGTCCGGGTGTCTGCACAAACAGTATCCTTTCGACGCTCGAAAAGGAAAATATACACGCCACATTTTTCTTAATAGGTAAAAACGCTGCCGAACACGGCGCTCTTGTGAAAAAAATCCATGAATCGGGACATTCAATCGGCATACATACCCAAAATCATTCTCTGCAATTTCCCTTTCGGGGACAGACTTACACCAAAAAAGAGATAGAGGATTGTAAAACGTTCATAGAAAACATTACGGGTCGGGAAACCCTGCTGTTTCGTCCTCCGTTCGGCATAACGAATCCCGTGATTGCCCGAATAACACGTGAAATGAAACTAACCGTAACAGGTTGGACAATCCGCTCGTTAGACACCCGGATAAACAACAAAAGCCATCTGATTAAACGAATCTTAAACCGACTGTCCGCCGGCGCAATAATCCTGCTGCACGACCTGCCCCATACCTCCGATATTCTACAGGAACTAATCACCGAAATCCGTAAAAAAGGCTACGGATTTCAGGAATTATGAATTACAAATTACGGGGATGAACATCGTAATTTGTAATTTGTAATTGATTACGTCGGTTTCGTGGATAAAAGTTCAAAAAAAATCCTGTGGACTTTTTAATTTATGGATAACCACATTCTTTAACTCTCCAGGTATTAAAGTGTTCGACTGTCAATTTCTGCACAGTAAACTTATCATACAAATCTATGTTCGGAGAAATAATTTCTCCATTTTTCTCTGTGTTTTTGAAAAGTTTAATCATAAATAAACATTATTATATTGTAAATATTGAATTTCGTTATATTAAAATTCGTACAGAGTTAAACAAAGAGTGTGCAATTAGTCGTAATATGTTTATATATAGTTGTTTTTGGGTGAAACGTCATATTGATGCTCTGCTATATGGGGTAAATATTGGGCAAGACCTTGCCCAATGCACGGGTAAGGTCTTACCCACTTACCCAAATCAGTGTTACTGACTTTGTTTTATCGGTTAATATTACTTAAGGGAACTTCTAAAAACTTGATTTTTCAAGGCAGACAAGATTTTTAAACCGGAGTTTACCCAATGTAGATGAGGATTTGAAAATTGAAGTCGAACGCAGAAAAAGCAGTTTTTAGAAGTTTCATTAATTTATTTTCATTCGGATTTAAACTGTATCCGTTCCAACATTTTCGATTCGATTGACCGTGTCTTAACGCTGAACCGCTGTTACTTTAGGAACGAAATTGAAATTATCGTCCAATTGTCCTTCCAATCTGTCCAATCGACGAGCAACACCACTTATTTGGTGTGTTAAATCGGCTTTGGTGGAATCCACATTGTCATCCAGCTTATCTATATGAGTTTCCACACTGCTTGTGCTTATCTCTATTTGTTGTGTCAAATTGGATTTAGTGGAATCTATTTTGTCTTCCAAATCGGATTTGGTGGAATCTATCTTGTCTTCCAAATCGGCTTTCATCGCACTTTGGTCGCTTCTTATGAGAGCTGTTTGCTTCTCCGAATCGCTTCTTACAAAGCCTATCTGCTTCTCCAAATCGGATTTCATCGCACTTTGGTCGCTTCTTATTAAGCCTGTTTGCTTCTCCAAATCGTTTCTTACAAGGTTTATCTGTTTCTCCAAATCGGCTTTGGTCAAACTTTGATCGTTCCTTATAAAACCTGTCTGTTTCTCCAAATCAATTTTGGTGGAATCTATTTTGTCTTCCAAATCGGATTTCATCGCAATTTGGTCGCTTCTTATTAAGCCTGTCTGCGTCACCAAATCGCTTCTTACAAGGCTTATCTGCTTCTCCAAATCGGATTTGGTGGAATCTATTTTGTCTTCCAAATCGGCTTTCATCGCGCTTTGTTCGCTTCTTACGAGAGCTATCTGTTTTTCCAAATCGGATTTGGTGGAATCTATTTTGTCTTCCAAATCGGATTTCATCGCACTTTGGTCGCTTCTTATTAAGCCTGTCTGCGTCGCCAAATCGCTTCTTACAAGGCTTATCTGCGTCACCAAATCGGATTTGGTCAAACTTTGATCGTTCCTTATAAAACCTGTCTGTTTCTCCAAATCAATTTTGGTGGAATCAATTTTGTCTTCCAAATCGGATTTCATCGCAATTTGGTCGCTTCTTATTAAGCCTGTCTGCGTCACCAAATCGCTTCTTACAAGGCTTATCTGTTTCTCCAAATCGCTTTTTACAAGGCTTATCTGCTTCTCCAAATCGGATTTCATCGCGCTTTGTTCGCTTCTTACAAGGCTTATTTGCTTCTCCAAATCGGATTTCATCGCACTTTGATCGCTTCTTACAAGGCTTATCTGCTTCTCCAAATCAGATTTCATCGCACTTTGTTCGCTTCTTACGAGAGCTATCTGCTTCTCCAAATCAGATCTCATCGCACTTTGATCGCTTTTTACAAGACTAATCTGCTTCTCCAAATCGGATTTCATAGCGCTTTGATCGCTTCTTACAAGGCTTATCTGCTTCTCCAAATCGGATTTCATCGCATTTTGATCGCTTCTTACAAGGCTTATTTGTGTTTCCAAATCGGATTTTACCTCTTTTACCAGTTTCTCTAACCGACTTATGATAAACCACATACCTCCGAATATTGTGGCTATTGCCCCTAATAACAGTCCTATTGTTCTAATTAATTCCGCATCCATGATATTATTAATTAATATATTCAAAGAATGTGCAAAGATATATATTTTTTTTTAAACTGTTCTTAATTTCTTTCCCGTCCGGATTTTTTTTTGAGAAATTGAAAATGTCCTGTAATGCCATACGGATTTAAGCACAGTATATACTTTCATATAAGAGAATTACTTGAAATTAGCGGAAATTCATATTAAATTTATAACTTTGCGCCCTGAATTTTGAATATTTAAATATATAGTAATTTATGGCATTACAATGCGGAATAGTTGGATTACCTAATGTTGGAAAATCAACTTTATTTAATTCGCTATCAAGTGCGAAGGCTCAAGCGGCAAATTTCCCTTTTTGCACAATAGAACCCAATGTTGGAGTAATAACGGTTCCCGATGAACGGCTGACTAAACTTGCCGAACTTGTTCATCCACACAAAATCACGCCCACAACAGTAGAAATCGTTGATATTGCAGGTTTGGTTAAGGGAGCAAGCAGGGGCGAAGGTCTGGGAAATAAATTTTTGGCAAATATCAGGGAAACCGACGCGATAATTCATGTGATACGCTGTTTTGACGGCGATGTAACTCATGTGGACGGGTCGATAAATCCTGTTCGTGACAAGGAGATAATAGATATCGAGTTGCAAATAAAAGATCTGGAAACCGTTGAATCAAGAATGACTAAAACGCTGAAACAGGCGCAGGCAGGAGATAAAATATCAAAACGGACGTATGAACTTTTGTCGAAATATAAAGAGGCTTTGATTCGGGGAAAATCCGCCAGAACAGTTGTTTTGGATAATAAAGAAGACAGAAAAATAGCCGACGAATTTTTTCTTTTAACCGACAAACCCGTTCTTTATGTTTGTAATGTGGACGAACAAAGCGCCATAACCGGAAACGAATATGTGGAACGTTTTCGCGAATCCATTGCCGACGAAGATGCCGAAATACTGATTGTTGCCGCAAAAATAGAATCCGAAATAGCCGAACTGGAAACGTATGAAGAACGACAACTGTTTCTGTCGGAAATGGGTCTTGGCGAATCGGGCGTTTCCCGATTAATTAAATCCGCATACAAATTGCTGGGATTGGAAACATATTTCACCGCCGGAATAAAAGAAGTGCGGGCATGGACTTATATCAAAGGCGCTAAAGCGCCGCAAGCCGCCGGAGTTATTCATTCCGATTTTGAGAAAAACTTTATCAGAGCGGAGGTGATTCGTTACGAAGATTTTATTGAATATGGCTCGGAAGCCGCCTGTAGAGATGCCGGAAAAATAGGAATAGAAGGTAAAGAATATACGGTGAAGGATGGCGACGTGATGCATTTTAGAGTAGGTTAAACGGGGATTGCCCGTATTTTTAAAATGAATATGACAAACAGTACGGCAAAGACAACATACACTTTGTAACCGGTGATTTTTAGCATGATATTCCCGACGGTAGTTTCACATCGCAGGTATGCGACTCGGCAATAATGAACCGGTCATTAAAAATTTCGCCGAAAGGCTATGATTACAGGGAATGTCTTACACGACTAAATTTAATTATATGCACGAAATGACAGATAAAAAAACGATACTTGAACACGTATTAAAAGACGAAATTACACAGATACTGTCCTATTCCACAATGCGACAGATAAAAGAAGTTGTGCAAACGGAAAATATCCGGGCATATATCATTGGAGGATATGTGAGAGATTTAATTTTGCAGCGACATTCAAACGACCTTGATATTGTTGTCGAAGGAAACGGTATTGAGATTGCTCAAAAAGCCGCGCGTAAATTAGGCGTACAGGTTAATGTATTCAAAAATTTCGGCACGGCAATGTTCAAAACTCCGGACATAGAAGTGGAATTTGTAGGCGCACGAAAAGAATCATACAGAAAAGAATCCCGGAAACCCATTGTAGAAAACGGTTCGCTTGAAGAGGATCAAAACAGAAGAGATTTCACCATCAATGCACTTGCTATCAGTTTGAATAAGGAAAATTTAGGCAGCATAATCGACCCTTTTGACGGAATCTCCGATTTGGAACAAAAATTGATTCGCACCCCCTTAAATCCCGATGTCACCTTTTCCGACGATCCTTTACGAATGATTCGAGCTATACGGTTCGCCGCCCAGCTGAATTTCACTATTGTTGACGAAACTTTTGAAGCAATAGAAAGAAACGCGGAACGAATATTCATCGTTTCCAAAGAACGTGTGTGTGAGGAACTGAATAAAATCATCCTGTCGGAAAATCCCTCCACAGGCTTCCATTTGCTGGAAAAATCAGGGTTGTTAAAGCTCATTTTCCCGCAATTATCCCTGTTGAAAGGCGTAGAATCAAAGAACGGCAAAAAACATAAGGATAATTTTGAACACACTCTGCAAGTGCTTGACAATATAGCCCTAAAATCAAATAATTTATGGCTGCGATGGGCGGCTTTGCTGCACGATATCGCCAAACCGGCTACAAAAAAATTCGACGAAAACACAGGATGGACTTTCCATGGACATGAATTTATCGGCTCAAAAATGGTATTTGAAATATTCAAGCAATTGAAACTGCCCTTGAACGAAAAAATGAAATATGTCCAAAAACTTGTACTGTTGCATCTTCGACCGATTGTGCTTGCACAGGACGAGGTCACGGATTCCGCCGTAAGGCGACTTTTGTTTGATGCCGGTGATGATATCGACGATTTGATGATGCTCTGCGACGCTGATATTACTTCAAAAAACAGAAATACAGTTGCTAAATATCTTAACAATTTCCAGCTCGTTAGAACCAAATTGAAAGAAATTGAGGAGAAAGACGCCATTCGTAATTTTCAACCTCCCGTATCGGGCGAAATCATCATGGAAACATACGGCATAGGACCCGGCAGAGAAGTGGGACTAATAAAAAATGCCATAAAAGAAGCTATTCTCGACGGAATTATCAAAAATAATTATGACGAGGCTTACGAATTTATGCAAAAAGAAGCCGAAAAACTGGGAATAGTTAAAAAATAGAAATAAGAAATAAGAAGGAATAAATTGTAATTCTTTCTTCTTATTTCTACCAAATTCTACTTTATAATTTCAGACTTTTACCTTCTCCATGTCTTTCCAGAAGCACGGATAGGATTTATTCACACATTCGGCATTGTTGATGGTAACGGGCGATGCGGAATTAAGCGCTGCTGTGGCTAATGCCATTGCTATTCTGTGGTCGTTGTGGGAGTTGACAAACGCGCCTGTTATCCGGCGGGCGCCGTGAATAATCATGTAATCGTTGCGGAGTTCGATGGTTGAACCTAATTTATTAAATTCCGATTGAAGAGTTAAGGCTCTGTTACTTTCCTTAGTCGAAAGGCGGCTGATTCCTTTGATTTCCGAAACGCCGTGACAATTAACAGCTAATGCAACCAACGCGGGAAACAGGTCGGGGGAATCGGTGGCATCGAATGTGAACGGATGCAATTCGTTTTTGGACACTTTCACCGACAGATTATTTATTTCAATCACAGCTCCAACCGTTTTCAAAACCTCCATAATCCGCCTGTCCGCCTGATGAGAGTCGCAGTTCAAATTCACCATCTCAACATCTCCGGCAATGGCTCCGGCAACAAGCAAACACGAGGCGCCGCTCCAATCCCCCTCAATATGGAAATCGCCACTGCGGCAGGTTTGTTTGCCCTTTATGCGAAAAACCTCATAATCGCTGTGCCGTACCTCTATTCCGAATCGGGACAATACCTCTAAAGTTAAGTCAATATAGGGTTTACTTCTGAGATTACGTACCGTCACAATAGAATCATGGCTTAACAAAGGGAGCGTCATCAAAACGCCCGACAAGAATTGCGAGCCATGGCTTCCGTCTATAATAAGCTCTTTTGCCGACAGTTCGCCGCATAACCGCACAGGCAGCCTTCCGTCGATATCCCCGTATTTTATTCCCATTTGTTCAAAGGCGCATTTCATCAGACTGCCGAAGGGTCGTTGCAGCAAACTGCCTCGTCCATTGATTGTAACATCCCTTGAATACAGGAGCGACAAAGGTGCAAATAATCTGGAGGATAATCCGGATTCGCCGCAATTCAGACTGATTTGTCGGAGTTTCCCCGCAGGGGGATTTCCATTGATTTTTAATTCCTTATCGAAGGCGACCCTTGCGCCCAGATTTTGTATAATATCCAATGCCGCCAACGAATCGTCGGATTCCGTGTAACCCGTAACGACCGTTTCTCCGTGAACCAATAAAGATGCCGCGATGGCTCTCTGTGCAACGCTTTTGGACGCCGGCGCCGCCACTGCGCCTTTCACCCCGGAGGGGTGGATTGTGAGTTGTAGTCCCATGTATGGATTTATTTATGAAGTGTATAAAGGATTAATTACTGTAATTATCCACAACCACAATTTCGGAATTTGTTCCGATGCGCAGATGCGGTCCCCAAAGCCCCAAGCCCGAAGTGATATAGTATTGAGTATCGCCTTTTTTGAAATATCCGTACGATTTTTCGTAAATTCTGTTTGCTATCAAACCGACAGGCCATACTTGACCGTCGTGAGTATGTCCCGAAAATTGAAAATCTACGCCTGCCTCCATTGCTTCCTCCAGATGAAACGGTTGATGGTCAAGCAGGATGATCAGCCTACTGTGGTCAATGTTCGACATGATTTGGGACAGAGATTTTCGGCGTTGATTTGTCCTGTCGTCCCTTCCGACTATATATATATCATCGGTTGGTTGAGCGACGCTGTCCCTCAACACAACGAATCCCGCCTGTTTCCAGAGGTCAAAGACTTTCTCCTGATCGCCGAAATATTCATGATTACCCGGAACGGCATAAACGCCCAAAGGCGCATGGATTTTGCGAAGTTCTTCTATCATATTCCACTGTTCGATGGGGCGGACGCTGCGGTCGAAAATATCTCCGCACAGGAGCACGATCTCCGGTTTTTGGCTGTTGATCAGATTTATAAAATCATCTAACTTCTTTCTGCCCAAAGTATAGCCCAGATGAAGGTCGGAAGCCACAACTATTTTCGGAACATCCCTTAACCGCTTTGAAGTCTTAATATCGAGCGTTTTAATCGAAGGATGGTTGAAGTTGATTATTCCGTAAACCATGATAATAGCGACTAATCCTACAACGAAACCAAATGTGCCGATTTTGGTAAGTTGCGGATTTAGCGTCAAAAAAGAGGGGAAGAACGGGAAAATTTTATTGATTAAACGAACAATATCAATAATTAAAACAATAGGAATAAAGTATATAAGTGAAATTAACCACATTCCGCCGGCATGTTGTATCACCGAAGTCACCCTTACGGGAAATGCTTCGCTGAAAATCATACCCGAAAAAAATGCAAGCGCCAAAATAATAAAGACGCCTGAAAAGACAATTCGCCACAGCCCCGCAGGCAACGAATGTAATCCTCTTATAAACAAATAAATGTTAGCGCCCGCATAAAGCGCTATGATTGTTGTGAAAAATATCCACCTCATAATACATAATTTTAAGATTCAGTTCAATCCGTTAATTTTATTGATAAACCATACGGATATTCAAATCAATATTAAAAAACGGGTCAAAGGTAGTAAATATTTCATATTTGTACGAATTTCCGGAATCCGACAATCATAATATTTTTTAAGGTCTTTAAAGTCCTTAGAAACCTTTGAGATGGAAACCCGAAACGTAACTGTTTAAAGATTCAGTAATCCGTCGGGGATTGTTGTATGTATGAGTTTTTTACGGTGATCTAACCGTACAATTCCGTTCAGCGGAATCAGGATATTTGTTTCCATGCTAACTATTTCCACGCATGGATTTCCGG
>JAISRS010000009.1 GCA_031273485.1 Prevotellaceae bacterium | reverse complement strand
AACAGTGATGGAACAAATTATTTTGCCCTGTTGCCCGAAGAACGCAAAACGGAAGCGGTATCGCTGGCAGCGGTTACGGCAAACGGTGGAAATCTGGAATATGTGCCTGACCATGTATTAACGCCTGAAATTTGCCGTGCCGCTCTTAATACAGGGGATTCCGATGTAAGTATGCTGTCGCAAATCCCTTTCCCGGAAGTACAAAAGGAAGGGGCGCAGAAATTTATCGCTTCCGGCAATGCGCCTTTTGTAGTGTACAGTTTTACGGATATACAGGATGCACGGATGGCAAAGGAAGCCGTCAAAGCGGATGCGTATTGCCTGCAATTCGTACCTGACCGCCTGATTACCGCTGACCTCTGTAAGACGGCTCTGCAAAGTCCCAATGCCGACAAAAAGGTGTTGGGATTTATCCCCGAAAGATTCCGCACGTCAGAAATCCGGAAAATGGCAGAAGACAAATTTGGAGAAAAAGTAGTCAGGCAAAAGGAACTCTCCCCTCCTCCCCACAAAAAAGGGATAGGACTTTAAGCAAGATAACGGACAACCACAAAGGCTGTCCGTTATTTGTTTTTTTAGCTAAAATAATTCGGATATTAAAATTATTTATATCTTTGTCGCAGTAACAAACAATATAAATGAAATATACTTATGTTTAATGTTCCAAATTATCAAGTAGTTGAATTTTTAGATTGGTTAGAGCATAACCATTTAAAAATAGAATTTGACAAAGAAGAAGAAATTATTCAATATGCTCGAAGATATCTGATTGAACAAAAAGAAGGAAGCGATTTTTCCATAAAGAGAGTTTTAAAGTACTTGCAATTTGTTTGTATCGTTGAAAATGATGATTTACCCCATCATCTTGATTTTGAAGTCTGGGCTCGTCATCTCCACTTTTTTCACCATAAATATTGTGATATAGATTACTTTTTTCACAAATATAAATATATTCCGATTAAGCTACATCCTTTATTAGAGGGTTTTTATGATTATTTGCTTGGAAATGAATCTCGTTTTCGTTGTCGTGAATTAAATAGAATCAGTTTGTTTGACCATCCTTCTTCAATACGCAGATTGATTGATTCCGAATGCGTATTTGAATTGGAAAAATTATGGCATAGCTATATACGGAATATTTCTGAACAATTAATGGATGATTTTAAAAAATTCTGTGAAGAAGAACACAAAAGAATAGAGAAATATCCTCACCATAAAAACCATAACGAAAATGAAGGACAATTGAATATAAACAAACGTGGTATAGATGAAGAATCTAATCGTCTTGCGAACTCGTTAAAATATTTTATTAACAATAATGACATACCATTATTAGAATGTCTTTCTGTTATTAAAGATGATTATCCGGTTGTAATTAGTTTCTTTGGCTGGATTATAGAAAAATACCCAAAAATCACATCATTAAATGAAATACCGTATCAAAAAATTGAAGATGAAATAGACTTGTTTTGCGATAAGTACTCATATGGTGAAGTGGTGAAGTTAAAAAAACAAGTAAATAATATATTTAAAAATCAGACAGAAAAAAACCTACTTGACAAAATAAAAAGATGGTTTCGCGATAAAGGAAAGGAAAATCCTTTTAATCGCTACACAAATGTTAATTTTCATGGGATTTTTCTCTTTCCATATTTTAATAGTCAAAAATATAAAGATTTTATCAATAAGGCTTGGTATGATTTAAATAGTTTTACGGGGAACCACATTGATATTTATTATAGTAATGATGATTTAGAAAAGAAAAACGGCTTTGATGTCTTAAATGAATTGAAAGGACTTGACAATATAAAGATCACAGATCTTCCGACATTTTTATTATGGGATAAAACTTTATCTCATGCTCTTTCAATTCCATTGGCAGATTTAGAAGAAGAACAAATTTTCAAAGTTATGCAATATATCGTACAGTCTATTAAAGAAGAAAAATCTTTAGATAATATAGCACAATGTGTGCCAGATTACATAAATAATACATTTAATAAGAAAATAAAAATTGAATTTCATATGGAAAACTATAATATTATAAATTCACCAAATACCAATTTCGCGAATCGTTCAAAAGTGGAAGGTTCTTTTAACAAAATAAGCGAACAGATGGATGAAAATACAGCTAATGTCCTGAAACAAATAGCTGAAATAGTAGAAAGTTCGGCAAATAATAAAGCAAAGGATTTGTTTGAAGAATTTAGTAAGGAAATTAATAAACCAGAGCCTAAAAAGTCACTTTTGGAGACTTATTGGAATGGATTAATTTCTGCATTACCGATCTTGGCTTCAACAGCTTCAATAACTGCAAGCATATTGAAAATCATTGATTAAAAAAACATAACAATATTACGTCGACTATGCCAAGAAGAACAATGCCTAATTGCTTTTCCTGTCATGCATCTTATTTCTGTTTCTCTATACAAAATTATTATTCGTTTGCCTTTGATTTTTTTTACGGGATATATTCATAGTGAATTATATACGTGATGTTTCCATGGTGTTATTTTTTTTCTTTTAATGCCGTATTTGTCTTATTGCTAATAAATTTCGTATTTTCTGCTCTTTGGACTTTGAGAAAATCCACCCTGCCTGTTTCCCGCCTTCGTGCGTCAATTTCGGGTTAAACCGTCCGCCCAATGCCTTTAATTGGTCTTTAACCGGGCGTGTGTCGCCGAATACCGCCAATGCCTTTTCGGAATAGTTCACGATAACAAAATCGCCTGTAACCGTTTCGGGAGTAGTGTTTGTGGCTTCCTGAACCTTTACACATATATTGGCTTCGTCGCCTGCAACAAGGGCATAAGCATCAATAATACTCTCCCTGTCCCTGTAATACTTTTCTTTTTTGACCACCCAACCGCTGTATTTGCTTTCACCCAGATAGTAGCCTGCACCGCCTGTGTATTTTTCCCTGTGTTCGTATTTTTCGCCTGCTTC
>JAISRS010000125.1 GCA_031273485.1 Prevotellaceae bacterium | reverse complement strand
GCAGTTGCGATAAAGGAAACCGTAGGTTTCCAGCAACTGCAAAAATGTGGCGGAGAAAAACCGCACAAAGGCCGTAGGCCGACTGGGGTTTTTCGTAGCCCGAGGGCGCTACCGCGCCCGAAGCATATACAGACCTGTTAGGCGAAGTTTTTTTGTCCCTCTTCGGCAATTGTCTTCCGCCATGGAGGGCGGAAGACAGAAGTTAATACTTTTCAAAATTATTTTATAAAAATAAATACAACAGTACCTATAAGAGCTACAAAGGAAAGAATAAATGAAACAATCGGAAAAAATCTTCCTGCTTTATTTGTCAGTAGCGGATGAATATTTTCTACCTTGTCATTAAGTTGTCCTAATTTAATCTTCATAACTTCAATGACTTGTGATTGTTCTTCAATATATTTCTCCATCTCATGATAAGTTTTTTGCAAATTTTCAAGATATGAATCGTGTTCTTCATCTTTTTTTGCCCTTACATGCAGTTCTTCGTCATGCTGTCTGTCTTTTTCCGCATGTAGACGTAATTTTTCGTCATGTTCTTTCCCAATTTTTTCGTGAGTCTTTAACTGTTCTTCGTGTAGCTTTTCTGTTTCCAAATGAATTTTCAATTGTTCATCATGTTGCTCGTATCTCTGTGATTGAGCTTTTAATTCCTTGTCGTGATCTTCTGAAATCTTAAGGAGGCTTGCTTGCTTAACCAGAATATCCTCTTGCCTCTGTGATTGAGCTTTTAATTCCTTGTCGTGATCTTCTGCAATTTTAAAAAGGTTTGCTTGCTTAACCAGAATATCCTCTTGCGCTTTTAGCTGTCGAATAACATTGGTAATTTCTTGACGAGCAAGTTCCGTTAATTCCTCTTCAGAGGCACCTTTTAGCTTTAATTCAAGCTCCCGTACAACGCTTCTGTTGCTGGCAATATTACTAACACCTAATCCGAATATATACTTGGTTATCTCGGCAAGCTTTGTTTGAAACTCGAAAGATATTTTTTGAGCTTCCGCCTCAGACACAACTGCTTCCGCCAAATCTACTCCTGCTGATTGTAATTCTTCAATCGCAACTTTTTTATGAAAAAGCCCCGCGGATTTTCCTCTTGCGGTCCGAGCAGAGCTTTTTGCTGTTTCGGCTGCCTCTAATGCTTTGCGAACACTTTTATCTAAGTCATTAAGCATTGTAACTTGTCCTTGAATAACTGTAGGCAACTCATTTTCATTGAAAGTTGAGACACCTACTTCGATAATTTCATTCGAATCCAAGACAGTTAATTCATTAGCCATAATTCATTATCCCCATTTTAACGCGTTATTTATATTTTCTATAAGCACAGGATTATGCTTATTAATGTCCGGTACATATTGACCGATATTGTCAAGAGAGCGACTGTTTTCTTGTAAAGTCTGAAAAAATATTGTTGCCGTTTTTTCCATCATTCCCATGGCTTCGTTAATTGTTTTTTCGGTCGTTTCTGCCGCAATCCACATATCGGCTTGCAAATAGAACACCTTTGCATTCATTAAGTGCAATTGCTCGCTAAGTACGCCCATTCGTTCATTTCTGAGCTTGCTTCGTTTTATACCCATCCCAATATCAGTCACTATTGCAATTGCAAATCGACCGACACCAACAAAGTTTACACGCAAAATAAATTCTTTCGCAAATAGGCCTGGATTACCGGCAGATTTAACTGCTCCCCGTATAGCTGCATCTGCTAAATCAACAAGCGTAAATGTTCCCGTTGCGATTGTTAACATCCGAATTATTGTGCGATTTTTCCATGGCAACGTTTTCTTCCATTCGATTTTTGTGAAACTTCCTTTCTCTTTTATTTCCATGATTAAACGACGGATAAAGTAAAATGCGCGAACAATAATTTCATTTAAAATAACTGGAACAGCTTGTCTTCCTAATTCATGCCCTACAGCTAACTCGCTTCGGAAATCAAATCGTTCTTTCCCAAATATTTCGGATACTTGTTTTGATAAGCCTGTTTTATTCAAGCCAGGTACCATTGATAGTTCTTTTAAGAGAGATACGATTGGTCCAGGAATACCCATGCCAACACCTGCGGTTTTATTACTCCCGGACATATCACTAACTAAATGGAAGAACCAATTGACAGTTCCCGAAAAAAGCTTACTGGGTACATTGTTGCCTATAAGTCCTCCGCTTTCATCGACAGAAATAGGCAAAAACTGCCCAGCACTATTTTGAAAGTATCCTGTCTTTGTAAATTGGGTCAGGATTGAAAAGAATAAGCCTATCGGTGTTGGGTGGTGGGCTAAATCATCAAGATGATGGCTTCTCGCTGAAATACCCAAATCCTTTCCTTTCCAAATATTGTCGCTGGGAATAGGAAATTTTTCTTCCATAAAATTGATCGCCCCATCAAGTCTATCACCTTTATATCCTTTTGACTTAGCGACTTTCATAACAAATTCATTAACTGATTTATTACTCCAAGCTTTTCCCCGTTCAAACTTGAATTCACCAACCCATAGAGAATCAACTATCCCGGCAAGTATGCCGCTACCAACAGCGACCATATAATCCAAGCCATCAGCCTGATTAGTTAGTCGGCCAATTTCTTTATTTAGCTCATTTATTTTTGCCTGATTTAATGACAGGGTTGCATTTACTTCATTCAATCCATCCACAATAATTTGCTTTCTGAAATCATCGTCCACAATCTCATCAGACGATGGCAGTATCTCGAACTCAACCTCGAAATCATCATCAACTACTTTCAATTCTACCAGTTCGTTCATTGTGATCCCTTTGTTTGGATATTCAAATGTTCCATATTATAACATTGGCCCTACAACTATTCAAGCCTTTTTTACTTGTTTTTTTTGAAAATTTCAGGCGCCATGGAGGGCGCCTGCGTCGATAATGTTGGGACAAAAAAATTTCGTCTAACGGCGCTTCGGTTGCAGGCGGCGGCCTTAATGTGGAACTGCCTCCTAAATCGGTCGTAACCGTGGAACTTGTGTAATTCCTATAAAGATATTAACAATTGATTAAGGAGCGGGTATGGAAAAGATATGTTTTCTCGATATTGCGTTGCATCCTGAAGTGTTGCAAAAACTAAAAGAAAATTTTCAGGTAACCGAATCCAAGAAGGACTTATATTTTGCTGATGCGGCAATTGTTTATAGCCCTGATCGCAATTGGGATGTTTCAAAGTATAAAAAATTAAAGATCATTGCTTGTCATGCTTCAAATGCCGATATTACAGGGTGTTGCGAGAAGAATAATATAATTGTCTTTGAATCAACCAGGATTTGGCGTACTGTTGCGGAGCATACAATTGCATTGTTACTTTCAACCATACGAAATATTCCTGAAGCAAATAATGATGTAAAAAATGATCTTTGGGGAAATCATGTGGGGTTAAAAATAAAACATTCAGGTCTAGGAGTTTGTTGCGCTTCGCGCATAAAATGGTATAAATATTCATAAACATGAATATTTATACCTTACAAACTCCTAGTATCAAGCTGCCAGCGGGAACAGAAAAGCCGGAACCAGGGGATCAACCGGCTGCGGCGGACTTTCAGTCCGACCCTGTTTGTCCACGTGGGGATAACCACGGCGGTGAAGTCGAACCTACGGTTCGCAGGATATGGCGACGGACGGGAACCGGAAGGAAGCGGTGCGGCAGTTGAGCGGGCTTGAACGGGAAGAGGCGGAGCATCTGCTGGTCTGCTTGGCCCAGTACAAGCGGCGGGGGATGCGGACATAGAGCGGCTTGAGACCATCCCCGGGGTGGGGCCGAAGATAGCGTTTGTGTTTTTGGCCTATATAGCGGTCAACCGGTTTGTGAACGCCTCGCAGGTGAGCAATTACCTGGGACTGGTTCCCCGGGTGTATATGTCTGGAAGCATAGTGAGGTACGGACGTATCACGAAACGGGGGAACGGGTATCTGCGGGCGCTGCTGGTCCAGGGGGCGTGGGCGGTAACGTGGTCGAAGGCCGGAGGGGCGCTGCGGGAGCGGTATGAATATATGACGAAGGTAAAGGGGATGAGCAAGAAGAAGGCGATAGTGGCGTCGAACCGGAGGTTCGCAGCGCGGCGGTTGGGGGAATTGATGTATACGCTGTTGAAGAAGGGGGAAGATTACGAGGTGAGGCATTTCAAGAGACCAGCGGACAAGAAGCAGGAAACGGAGGCATTGGTCCAGAGCGCGATAAGCGCGTAAGCGGAATGGGTGTGTCAAACCGGGCCGGG
>JAISRS010000111.1 GCA_031273485.1 Prevotellaceae bacterium | reverse complement strand
TGCTACTGTTATAATCCGCCACTGCCAATTCACGCTTCATATATATGCGATACATTTCTCTGTCACTCTGCACAGTGGAGATTATTCCCTGTGCTTTTTTTATTGCTTGATCCATTTCTAATATCTTTTTTATTGTGGCTTCATCGGCAGTTTTGTCAAAGAATGTTAACCACCGATGCAGCGTATTGTTTTCTATATCCTTGTTTTTTAAATGCCGGAACTTCACCATATCAATAAAGTGCAGTTCGAGGGCGTCGGTTAATCTGAAATCCTTGTGAACGTCTTCCCAGAGATGAAAACTTGTGTGTACCTCGTCTATCTTAAGATATTCCTGTCCGAGTATATTTATCGCTATCACATTGGGCAACTCTTCGTAAGGTTGTCCCGAACCGATACCTTGAAAATACTCTTTACTCCAGTAGAACAGGCTGCGTCTGTCCATGTTTTTCACATCACGAACCTGTACTTCGATATTTACCATTGTTCCGTCGGCAAGTCTGGCGCGCACATCCAAAACGCTGGCTTTATCTCCTATAAAGTTGGCTGTGAATGTTTTGTCTTCACATATTTTCACCCATACAATCTCTGCCATACCGGTTTTCTGTAATATGGCGTTCAGAAGACTAATCAGTTGTTCTTCGTCGCCTTTCTCGCCCATATACTTCATGAACAGATAGTCATTGAGCGGGTTCATCCTTTCTTGAAGAAACTCTTCTTGAAGACTTTCTTCTTTTTTGTCTTTGTCTTCGTTATTCATCTTATTTAATATTAATATTTTTGTGGATGCAAATATAGTATATTTTTATTATTTCATATAAATTCACAAAACCATGTATTAATATCATGTTAATTATTAAAGCGCTAATATGTGTCGTGCGAAACTAAATTAATTAACGCCCGTCTGTTCCCCCTTTGGAGGCGGGTAGGCTTACCTTTTGACTTGTCAGTAAACCTATTGTTCGTCCTTTTGTGCCGGTGGCGCAGTAGAACATATAATAGGTGTTATTTTTCGGATTGAACACAAGTGAAATCTTGTGAGCATACTGTTTGTCAAGTCCGGAAGGATGACCGCCGAATTTATAGAGCGGTTCGGGGTCTATTGTCCAGTGTATCAAATCGCGTGAGAAGGCAATCAGGATGCTTGCTCCGCCCCGTCCGACGCCAAAATAGAACATTACCCAGTGGTCGTCATCCTTAAAAACCTTTGCGTCGGAAGCAAACGAAGCGTCCCAGCCGCCCGGATTGATTCCGTTTTTAACAACAGGATTGAACGGATACCGCACCCAGTGGATTAAATCGTTCGACAGGGTCAGTCCCATCTGTTCTATTCCTCCGTTGGCGGCATTGTAGAAATTATAGTAAATTCCGTCGTGTTCCACCAACCAGGGCTGATAGATACAGTCTTTTTCCCATTCCTTACAGTCCTTTTGATATACCGAAAGGATAGGTTCTTCCGAAGCCTTAGTCCATTGCAGTCCGTCGCTGCTTGTGGCTACGCCTTCGTAACCCGGTCGCAATTCGTATCCTCCCTGCCTTGGGTAGGCGCCGTAGAGCGTCCAGTACTTGTCGTCTTTTTTGCAGATTGTGCGTGGCGCTTTGATGTCCCAACTGTCGTACAGAAAGGCTCCTACAACGCAACCGCCATAGTCAAATGTGCCTTCCGTCCCGAAGCCCATTGCCACTTTAGGGTTTTTCCAGTGAATAAGGTCGTCGCTTTCGGCAACAAAAGAGTTGTAACCCTTGCCGTTGAATCCGATGAAACTCATATACCAGATGTCCGGTTTATCGGGCAGTTGGTAAACGCACGGCACATCGTAGCTGTGGAAATCTTCCGCTCCGGGAATCTTGTAATCGGCAGGAATCACCGCTTCGGGATAGTATGACCACCCGCGATAAGGGGCGCTCCATTGGGCAATTGTTACGGAATCTATCGGCTCAGCGGATTCTTTTGATTGCTGAGCATCAACACGAAACAAGGTAACGCATACGACTGCGTATGTCAAAATAAATTTGTTTAAATGATACAATTTCATATAGTTCTTTTTAATAATTATATTAAGAATAAATTTTGTGCAAATGTAGTAAGTTTTTTCATAACACGGCAAAAAATTATTCATTATGCATCACAAATCATGACGCCGTAAAGGAATTATTTTAACGTAAAGGGCGTAATGCATGCGGCTTAGGTCTTTAAAGTCTTTAAAGACCTTAAAACCATTAAATTTATTTAGGGAACTCCTAAAAACTGCTTTTTCGGCGTTCAATGTTAATTTTATTAATTTTTAAATCCTCATTTACTATATGTAAACTCCGGTTTAAAAATCTTGTCAGCCTTGAAAAATCGAGTTTTTAGGAGTTCCCTTTATATAATTACGAATTAAAAAATTACGAGACGTAAGTTCATTTTGGCAATGATGTTCCCGTGCAGTGTCGGTTTGTAGGCGCATTCTATCCACGACCTCCACATTTCTGTTTTCGACCTCTACATTGCCTTTGCCGACCGGAATGTTCCCGTTCCGGACAGGGATATCCCGTTTGCCGACCGTAATTCGGCGCGTCCGCAAGCTCGAATTTGCCGGCAAAAACGGGGAACTTTCCCTGAAAAAACGGAATATTGCCCTCGTCGATTGCGACATTCCCGTTGCGGACAGCAAAAAACCTCGATTTTCGGCACGAGGTCGTGGTCGGCGATAGCAAT
>JAISRS010000470.1 GCA_031273485.1 Prevotellaceae bacterium | reverse complement strand
TTTGATTCCGGTAACTTTCGAGGGCGCTTTGCCTTTTCCGTTTCCGAATATCCTGAAATCGTACAGGGAAAATTTACCCGGAAGTTCCCGACTGTTGGTTATACGCAAATAACGTGCGGTTACGGGCTGCGGCAACACATTCAAATCATGGACGGCATCTTTGACGTTGTGCGATTTATCAACAATCACCGTCCATTTCTTTCCGTCCGTGGATGCCTCCGTCACATACCGGTAATGAAACGGCGGATGAGGCGCCCGCATGGTAAAATCATGATCTGCAAAATTTACCTGAATGGCATTCACCGTCATTTCTTTTCCCAAATCCACCTGCAACCATTCGCCGGGCTTCCCCGTTTGCGCCGACCACCAGGTTTCAATCCGTTCGTCCGCAGCAAGCGCAGGCTTATATTCCTCCAATGCGGACGACGCCGTTACCGACTTACGGAAGGAGAGCAAGTTCCATCCGGCAAAACCGTCATTCTTTGCAAAATCCGTCTTTTCTGCCGGAACAATAAACGGATAATCCGTCCACACCGAATGTTGCCCAACGAAGCCGTTTTCGGTGATATAAAGCGGAAACAGTCCCAGACGCCGTTCAAACCAATGACGTTGGGATATCCTCATACTTGCCACATGCCAATAGTTTCCGTACCTGTCCTTAAAAGTATGACCGTGTCCGGCTCCTCCGACGAATCCTCCGGGTTTAAACGAAAACGGACTACTCTCCGCATATACAAAGGGTCCCAGCGGATGGTCGCCCACATAGACGCCGTCGGCATACACCCGGAACTCCGTACCCGGCGCCGCATATTGCAGGTAGTATTTTCCCCCGTGCTTAATCATGCACGGACCTTCATTCCAGCCGTCCTTGTTCAACTCGTTGTTGTTGCCGGGGTTTTCCCAGCCGTACAGTTTCGAGTTATGTTCAATCACGGCAACCGTTTGTCCCGTCACCTTGAAACCATTTTCGGGGTCAACTTCCACGCCATAGATGGGCGCTTTATCGGAACAGCCCCAATAAAGATATACCCGTCCGTCATCATCCCTGAAAAACGCAGGGTCTTGACTCACTTCGGGCGTGGGAAAATGAAATTCGGATTTGACCTCCTGCCAGTTGTCCTCATCAGGATTGGATGTTTTGTAGATTTTTGCAGGTTCCCACGAAGCCATAAAATACATGGTATTTTTGATGATTAAAATGGTAGGGGCATAATTTTCGATGGTCTTGATAGAGGTACATGGAATATATGTCCACTCAACCAGGTCGGGCGAACTCCAGTATCCGCCCGATTTTGAGGCAAAGAGATAATATTTTCCGTTGAAATATTCACAAACGGGGTCGGCAGCTTCCCTGCGCGCAGGGTCATTATCCTGCGGCTGGAAACGATAAGCCAGATTCATCGGATTGGCTACAATCCTGTCGGTTTGGGCATAGCCGAACTGCACACAGCAAAGCATACCGACAATCAATAATTTATTTTTCATATATACATTATTTTAGTCACTGAATTAAACTAATTAAACGATTTTTTTAATCCACGATTTTTTTTAATCCACGAATTACACGAATCACACGAATTTAAAATCCTGCGGATTTTTGCGAATTTCCACGAATTAAATCCTGCGGATTTTTTCCAATCTACGCAATTGTCAATCCTGAAAATCTTGTTAATCCTGTAAAAAATCCTTTAATCCTGTAAATCATGGTTCAGACATTTCCACGAATTTTTTAATCAACTAATTCATAATTCATAATTCATAATTCATAATTTTTCAGGATATGTCTTTTGATTGGGATGCGTTCACAAACAGCACATCGCCTATTTCTTTAAATTCGTCGAAGAATGAAATGGGGTCGTCACGTTTAATGATTTCTTCCCTGAAACCGATGATTGTCAATCCCGCCCGTTTCGAGTGTTCCGCTATCACGCTGCTTGCAGGTTGATTTTCGGAAAGAGAGATTATTTCGATATTAGTTAATGTTATTGGTAATCTCCCTGTTGCGATTCTTTCTTCCAATTCCCTTTTAGTTGCTTCGCTTTGCCCTGGGGAAGTGATATTGAATATTTTGATATGACTTTTATGCCAGTCGGGGTGAGCCATTATGATGTATCCCAACAAAATCATGAGATTGGTGTTTTTTTCGTCCACCGCCCTAATCCAGACATGGATACCGTTTTTATATTTGGTCGGGGTATTTGAACCTCCGAAAATACAAATATCAAAATCTCCGGCTCGCACCAGATTTATATTGTCCAGTATTCTGTTGAGTTCTTCGGGTTTACTCTTGTCAAACTCAAATATCACCATATTGTTTTCCATGCCGGAAATCGAAGGTGATTGAATTATTTGCGCTATGGCGGATGTATATGAGGGTGAAATCATTGTATCGATATACAGAGTATTTTCGCGTTCCTTTTGGCTGTCGATAAGCTGAATCATTATTTCTTTTGATTCCAGATAAGTTTGACGACTGTAGTATCCTTCAATATAATGGAAATAAGTGCCAAAGCCATGTTGGTAACTGATCCATTTCATCAGGTCGAGAACCTTGTCCCTTTCGAGTGAATTGGGCGAAATACAAAGTACGGCAGGACGCCATTCTTCGTTTTCCATATTCGATTGATGTTTCTGCATAAATACTTGCAGGCGTCGATTGAGCTGGAAAAGCGCTCCCTTGAAGATGTTTACAAGTCCTTTTTGGGTTTTATTATATTGTTCCACAATCATATATATCACAATAATTACTATATATGCCATGATAGTGTTCAGAGGGTCAATCATAAACATCACCCAGACGGAAAGCACAAATCCGCTTAGTGAAAAGTACCATTTTGATTTGAAACGCGGTCGGTATGAAGGCGGCGCTCCGAAATGATTCAAAAACGAGATTAGACATAACGAGCCGTAGGTAATCAGGAAAAACATTGATATGATTTTTGCCACCGCATCCACGCTTCCCATGACAATAAAAATAAGGGCAATCAGCAACGACACTAAGGATGCATTGTAGGGTTCGCGTGTTTTTCCTCTTCCTCTGGCAAAGAAGATATTGAGTTTCCTGACCGGAAAAATCTTATCATTTGCAAGCGCCTGCAGGGTTCGCGGCGCTACCATGATGGAACTTATTGCCGATGAAAATGTTGATGCCATCAGTCCGAGCGGAATAATCACTGCGCCCCAGACGGCGATTTTCGACATTATCAGTTGATTGTTTACCATATCTTCTCCCGACGCCGAAATCGACAGTTTCCACACTATCAATATATACACAATCAATCCTGTCAGGGTTCCCGCCATTGTTCCCAGAGGGATAGATTTTCCGGGGTCTTTAAGGTCGCCGCTCAAGCCCACTCCGGCGGTCATTCCGGTAAACGCAGGAAAGCAAATTGCAAATATCACAAAAAAATTATCCTTATTCTTGAAATCAAAGTTTTTGCTGATAATGTCGGCATCTTGCGCCGATTCCATGGGAGTTCCGATGAAAAAGAAAAATAAGGATATAACCAGCATAGCCATCACTACATAAAGCATTTTCATGCCCAAACCTGTTCCTTTTTTCAGGATTATAAAAGCCAAAAACGCCCATGCGGGGATGCTGACTGCCTGTCGCGGGAGTTCGAATCCCAAGGTGTTCGACCACCAGTTAAACAGAAATTCAAAGCCTTCGGCGAAGGCGACTATATAAAATGCGACACTTATAGCCTGGGAAATATACAGGGCAAGTCCTATGGTTGAACCTACTTTCAGTCCAAACGAGCGGGATATGATAAAGTATTCGCCCCCGCCCTCGACTCGAGTGTTTGTTGCTATTTCGGAAATTGCAAGGGCTGTGGGGATTGTGATGGCATGACCAAGCAAAATAATACAAATTACGCCCCAAAAACCTAAAGTTCCTGTGGCATAACCAAAACGTAGAAATAAAATAGCGCCGAGTATTGTGGAAGCAGCAGTAAAATAAACAGGTATCGTTCCAAAACCGGCGCTTTTATCGTATTCAAGACTTCCTTTCATAATTTAAAAAATAAAGCGTAAAATTAATCTATTTTTTTATTAGAGCTTAAAAAAAGTTTCATTTTCATGAATTTTTATCAAAACCAACAACCGGTTCAAGCACATATAAATTTGTTTTTAAACAATATAGAAAAAAACAATATAGAGTAGAAATTTATTTTTTACTGAATATAATAGTCCGTTAATTGCACGATTTGCACGATTTCTTTATAATCGGGCTAACTCTTATTCTGAGCTGCTATTGCTTCCGGCTGCGCCGAACGAAGGAAACTCCATCCATAGCGCCTCAAAATAAGATTTAGCCACATTCCGAAAACTTCGACAACAGCATTGAGATAAAATGTCCACATTCTGAAAACTTCGACAACAGCATTGAGATAAAATGTGGACATTCCGGGGGCATTTCCGGACAATTTGTCATAGAATGTGAATAATTAGGCAATATTTCCCGACAGTTTGTCATAGAATACTGATAAATTGGGTTATTTTCTGCTATTTTGTCATAAAACGTGGATGATTCGGTGGCATTTCCTGACACAATGTCAGAAAACGTGAACAAACCGTGTACTTCGACGTTGTGACGTCTTCGGAATGTCCGCGATCTGAGACATTGCCAAATGCGACACACTCAAAATGTCCACAATCTGCGACATTGCCAAATGTGACACACTCAAAATGTCCGCAATCTGTGGAAATATATTTTGTGAGGCTTCCGAATGTTGCAATTTTAATATGTCCGGAAGCGAATTTTTTTTCGTATGTCAAACTTTTAACGCACATTATCAATAATATAAATATTATAATTTGTAAAATTCAGATTACAAAAATACAAAGAATTTTAATACGCAACACTTTTTTGAAAAAAAAATGGAAAAAAAATTTGGGTCATGATTTAATCGGCAGAATATTTTCAATATTCTGCCAAAAATTACATCAATTTCGGAAATAATATACCGACAGGGTTTAAAAACTCGCCCCCTGTTCGGCGTAGGGGCGACCCTTGCGGTCGCCCTCTTTGCGGTCGCCCTCCTTGCAACAAATACATTCGTCGTTGGATATCCGTTGGTTGACCGC
>JAISRS010000468.1 GCA_031273485.1 Prevotellaceae bacterium | reverse complement strand
CCGACATTTGCGCCGAATTTTGAATTACCTATTTTGGGAATAGATTTGAAAATAAAAATATTAAAAAGAACATTATGTCAAGGATTTGTCAGATAACAGGAAAAAAAGTAATGGTAGGGAACAACGTTTCCCACTCCAAAAGAAGGACAAAAAGAGAATTTAGTCCCAACCTGAAAACTAAACGGTTTTGGCTTGAGGATGAAAAAAGATTCATAACATTGAAAGTTTCAACAGCGGGAATACGAACTATTAATAAAGTAGGACTGAAAAGCGCGTTGAAAAATGCAATTGTTAATGGTTATATAACAAACTATTAAAATATAAATTACAATGGCGAAAAATAAAAGTAGAGTTCAAGTAATTCTTGAGTGTATGGAACAAAAAACAAGTGGAGTTCCGGGAATGTCGAGGTATATAACAACGAAAAATAAAAAAAATACCCCCGACAGATTGGAACGTAAAAAATACAATCCATACCTTAGAAAGGTTACTGTTCATCGTGAAATTAAATAAATTTTAAAAAATGGCAAAAAAAGTAGTCGGTAAAGTAAAATCAGGCGCCGGAAAAACAATGACCCGCTGCGTGAAAATGGTTCGCTCGGAAAAAACAGGAGCCTACACATTTAAAGAAGATGTAGTCTTAAATGAAGATGTAAAAGGATTTTTTACAAGAAAGTAATTAAGTAATACTTTTTAATTTTTAATAATAACTTGTACTAACAAAGGGAATTGTCAGCGTTGACGGTTCCCTTTTCTTTGCTGCTTTTCGTGCACGTCCCCTTTCCAGTGCTTGCAGGAAAGATTCGTAGTCCCGTTCCATTTCTTCCATTTTTTCCTTTGAAATCATCTTCGGATTTGCAATACGCGCTGCAAACCGCCGCGCATCTTCGCCGTACAGTACCGGCGTTTCTTTAATCGGATTAGCCATAACAAATTATTTTTAAATTATTTTTAGAAGTTTCTTTTAAATAAATATTACGGCGCAAAGATGTAATAATTTCTTTTACGGAAGAAATAAAGTAAATAGACGACCACAAATCAAAAAATTCAGAACTCCCGATTTCTGTGATTTTGCTCTCGAAAAATTATTTCATGTCACTAAACCTTGGGAAAGAGCTCTTAAAAAATTATTTAACATCACTAAAACCCTGTTGCGGAATCTTACAAAATTATGGAACCGTACAAAACCTTTGACACCTGCTCTTAAAGAATTATGAAGTGATAAAAAATAAAAATTTTGTTACTTACAACAGTTTCTTATGACGCCGAAACGTTTTAGTGCAGCGTCATACAAAATTATGGGCGGCTGCTGTCGTTTTTATGTACTTTCATAATTTTTTAAGAGAGCTACACAGTCGTTTTAATGCAGTCCCATAATCTTTTTAGGAGAATTTTATCTACTTAAAAAAGTATGGCTATCAATTCGAGTTGTTTCACCAATCTGAGAAAACCTTGAAAAATCAAGTTTTTAGAAGTTTTCATAATAGCTAAATCTTTTTTAATTATCCACGAATTACACGAATTTTTCCCATGAGGCAACAATCATGTAAATCCTTTAATCGTGGTTCAGAATTTCTACGAATTTTTCTTTATACATAAATTCATAATTCATAATTCATAATTCATAATTCGTTAATGTGCTAACTCCGTGTCGTCTGTGTTCAAAAAAACGGGCTTTTTGAACATGGTAATAAGAAAATAATTACTGTTTAAGTATAAAAATTAGTGTATTTTGAAAATAAGTATTATCTTTGCGGGCTAAAAGAGAGAGGGGAGCAGCGCTCCCCTCTTCCGTTACAAAGTTATGATTGATAAAGAATTAATAACGAAAATAGTAGAAGATAATATAGCCGGTACCGATATGTTTATCGTATATATTAAGGTGAAAACCGGGAATTTTATCTCCATTGTTTTAGACAGCGACAGCGCTGTAAGTATTGACAATTGTGCCGATATAAATAAAGCTGTTTGTGAAAATTTGAACAGCAAAGGCGAGGATGATTTTGAAGTCAGCGTTTATTCGGCGGGGTTGAGCGAACCCTTAATGTTAAAACGTCAGTATATAAAGCACATAGGAAAAGAAGTAGAAGTGCTTCGCAAGTCGGGAGGAAAACAAAAAGGCATTTTAGCTTCAATTGACGAAGATTCCATAGAATTGGAATATGCCGTCAGTCAAAAAGAAGAAGGAATAAAGAAAAAGAAAATTATTCAAACAAAAGAAAGAATCAGGTTGGAGTCGATAAAATCGACAAAACTTGTGGTAACAATATAAAAATGATAGTCGTAAAACGATTTAAAATAAAGAAATATGAATCTTATTGATACCTTTGCGGAATTTAAAGAGTTGAAAAACATCGACAGACCTACGATGATGAACGTGCTGGAAGATGTGTTTCGTGGAATGATGACAAAAACATACGGTTCCGATGAAAATTTCAATATCATTATTAACATTGATAAAGGAGATTTTGAAATTTGGCGCAATCGCATTGTAGTTGAAAATGTTGAAGACGAAAATACTCAAATATCGCTTGCCGAAGCAAAAAAAATAGACGAATCGTACGAGCTGGGAGAAGAAGTTACGGAGGAAGTTAAACTGGAATCGTTCGGAAGAAGAGCGATATTATCTCTGCGCCAAAATCTTGCAGGACGGATAGTTGATTTGGAAAAAGCTAATGTATTTAACAAATACAAGGACAGAGTCGGAAACATTGTGGTCGGAGAAGTATATCAGGCATGGAAAAAAGAAATACTAATCCTTGACGATGAAGGAAATGAATTGATTCTTCCGAAAGCCGAACAAATTCCACGCGATTTTTTCAAAAAAGGCGACACCGTTAAAGCAATCGTCCTACAGGTTGAAATGCGAAATAATACGCCGTTCATAATTTTGTCCAGAATTGCTCCCTTGTTTCTGGAACGCTTGTTTGAACAGGAAGTTCCCGAAATTTTCGACGGATTGATCACAATAAAAAAAGTGGTGCGCGCTCCGGGCGAACGAGCAAAAATTGCAGTAGAATCCTACGACGATCGCATCGACCCGGTTGGCGCGTGCGTCGGCGTGAAGGGGTCAAGAATACATTCGATTGTTCATGAATTAAGAAACGAAAATATAGACGTAATTAATTACACGACAAATACCCAATTGCTGATTCAGAGAGCTTTAAATCCGGCAAAAATTACATCAATCAAATTAAACGAATCAAGCAGAAGAGCAGACGTATTTCTAAAACCTAACGAAGTTTCGCTGGCTATAGGAAAAGGAGGTTTAAATATCAGACTTGCAAGTCAACTCGTAGGTTATGAGTTAGATGTCTATCGGGATGTTGATGAAGAAGAGGAAGACGTAGATCTTGATTTATTTGCAGATGAAATTGAACCCTGGATAATTGACGCATTGAAAAAAATAGGATGCGATACGGCTAAAAATGTATTAGTGATTCCTGTAAACGAACTCATTAGAAGATCAGACCTCGAAGAAGAAACTGTTCTTGAAGTGATAAAAATCCTCAAAACGGAATTTGAATAATAGCGGGATACGGCAAAACATTAATAAGAAGATATATAGTAATAAGATTTATAAGGCTTTCCAATTAAGTATGGTACAAAACAATATAAGAATAAGTAAAATTCTGAAAGATTTTAACGTTGGGATGACAACAGTGGTGGAATTTTTGAAGAAGAAAGGTATTGATGTGGAAGCCAATCCCAACGGAAAGGTTTCAGAGGAAATTTATGATTTGGCAAAAAACGAATTCGGCAAAGAACATGATTTGAAAGAAAAATCAAAAAAAATAAACCCGAAACCGGAAAATATAAATATAATATCAGTATCCGACATCGAAAAAGAAGAAGATATTGAGGAACCTGACGAACCGGTAATTTTTGTAAAAACAAATACGGTAGATATTCCTATTGAATTTGGAAATTTGCCCGGTCCTAAAATTATAGGTAAACTCTCCGACGAACAATTATCGGGAAGAACAAACAGAACAAAAGCTCCGGAACAAAAAACGCAGGAATCGAAAACGCAAGAATCTGTTGATCATAAAAAAGTTACTGAAAAAATCGAACGCACGGAAAGCCCAAAAGCGGAAGAAACTCCAAAAACGGAAGAAGTTATCACAGCAAAACAAAGTGTTGGAGGATTGAAATCTCCGGAAATCATTGGAAAAATAGATATCGATTCAATATCAAAACCTAAAAGACCGGATAAATCCAAACTGCAGGACAAACCGGATAAATATAAGCCGCAGGACAGACCGGACAAGCAAAAGCCGCAGGACAGGCAGGACAGACCAAAACCGCAGGACGGACAGGATAAATATAAGCCGCAGGATAGGCAGGACAGACCAAAGCCACAGGGCGGACAGGATAAATATAAGCCTCAGGACAGGCAGGACAGACCAAAACCGCAGGACGGACAGGATAAATATAAGCCTCAGGACAGACCTGACAGACCAAAGCCACAGGGCGGACAGGACAGGTATAAGCCGCAGGATAGACAGGACAGACCAAAGCCGCAGGACGGACAGGATAAATATAAGCCGCAGGACGGACAGGACAGACAAGACGGATATAAACCGCATGACAGGCAAAAACAGCGGGAACAATCGCCGGAAAATTATAAGAAAAAGCCGGAAATGCAAGTTCCTTTGCAAATTGACAATCAGGAAAATGTTGCGCCGGATTCGACAAATATTGTAGAAATTAAGACCGAACCCGAATTTATTAAAACACAGGTAAAAACCTTATCCGGTCCTAACGTGGTAGGAAAAATCGACCTTAGTCAGTTTGCTAAAAAACCGCCGGTTCCGGTTGAAAATAAAGTCAAAGACTTTAAAAAGAAACGACAACGGATAAAAAAAGACGGCAAGGTCAATGTCGCTGCCGAAATAAATGCAAGAAAAGACAATACTCCGAAAGACAGACCTAAAGACGTCAGGTTTAAAAACGATAAGAAAAAATTGCCCGAAAAGCCTAAACCTATTCATCGTCCGGTGGATGATGATGCGGTACAGCGTCAGGTTAAGGATACACTCGCAAGATTAACAGCGGGAAAAGGTAAAACGAAAAGTTCCAAATACCGTCGTGAAAAACGCGATGCGGTGAGCCACAAGGCAACAGTGGAACGAGAACTGCTGAAACAGGAAAGTAATATATTGAAAGTTACAGAATTTGTAACAGTTAACGAACTGGCTACGCTGATGAATGTCCCCGTAGTTAAAGTTATTGAGGCTTGCATGAATCTCGGACTTATGGTATCTATCAATCAACGTCTTGACGCGGAAGCGCTGGTGCTTGTCGCCGAAGAATTCGGCTACACCGTTGAATTTGTAACCGCAGAACTGCAAGACAGTATAGAAGAAGAAATGGACAAAGAAGAGGATTTAGTGCCTCGCCCGCCGATAATCACAGTAATGGGTCATGTGGATCACGGTAAAACATCTTTGCTTGATAATATCCGCAAAACAAATGTTATAGCGGACGAAGCCGGAGGTATCACGCAGCACATAGGCGCATACAGCGTAAAAATGGACGACGGACGCAGAATTACTTTCCTGGATACTCCCGGACATGAGGCTTTTACGGCAATGCGCGCACGCGGAGCAAAAATCACGGATGTGGCTATTATTATTGTCGCCGCCGACGATGCCGTGATGCCGCAAACGGTTGAAGCAATAAATCATGCGGTGGCAGCCGGAGTACCTATGATATTTGCAATTAATAAAATAGATAAACCGGGCGCTAATCCTGATAAAATTCGTGAACAACTCGCAAATATGCATTATTTGCTTGAAGAATGGGGCGGAAAATATCAAAGTCAAGAAATTGCAGCAAAACAAGGTCTTAACGTGGATAAACTGCTGGAAAAAGTGCTGCTCGAAGCCGACCTTCTTGATTTAAAGGCAAATCCTAATAAAAAAGCCGTAGGAACAGTGATAGAATCATCTCTGGATAAGGGAAGAGGCTATGTGACAACTCTTTTGGTTCACAACGGAACATTGAAAATAGGCGATGTAGTGCTTTCGGGTACCTACACAGGCAGAGTGAAAGCAATGTTCAACGAACGTGGAAAACGCTTAGAAAAAGCAGGTCCCTCAACTCCGGTGCTAATGCTCGGACTCAACGGAGCGCCCACCGCAGGCGAAACTTTCAACGTGATGAACGATGATAAGGAAGCCCGCGAAATAGCCAATAAACGCGAACAATTAATAAGAATACAGGACATCCGCACAAGAAAACATATCACACTGGAAGAAATAGGACGCCGTATCGCAATAGGTTCGTTCAAAGAACTGAACATTGTTGTCAAAACAGATGTGGACGGCTCGATGGAAGCGCTATCCGATTCACTTATAAAACTTTCGACGGAAGAAGTTCAGGTGAATATCATACACAAGGCAGTGGGCGCAATATCCGAATCGGACGTGTTGCTTGCCGCCGCTTCCAATGCCATTATTGTTGGATTTCAGGTGCGTCCCTCGGCAAACGCCCGTAAATTAGCCGAAAAAGAAGAAATAGAAATACGGCTTTATTCGGTTATATATGACGCTATTAATGAAGTAAGAGATGGTATCGAGGGAATGTTGGCTCCCGAATTGAAAGAAGAAATAACCTCCACCGTTGAAGTGTTGGAAATCTTTAAAATCACAAAAGTGGGAACAGTTGCCGGCTGCATAGTTCGTGAAGGAAAAATAACACGAAACTCAAGAATACGCTTAATACGCGATGGAATAGTGATATACACCGGTTCCTTAGGTTCGCTCAAACGTTTTAAGGAAGATGCAAAAGAAGTGCTTTCGGGCTACGACTGCGGTTTGAATATCGAAAATTTTAACGATGTGAAAATCGGCGATTTTATAGAATCGTACGAAGAAGTGGAAGTAAAAAGAAAATTATAAATTAAATGGAATTTAAAGAAACTTTCATCAAAGGAGCGTATGTGATAAAACCCAAAGTTTTTGGCGATTCGCGAGGCTATTTTTCCGAAACATTCAAAAAAGCGGAATTTGATAAAACAATAGGAACAGTTGATTTTATTCAAGATAACGAATCTCAATCTTCGTTTGGAGTTCTGAGAGGACTGCATTTCCAGAAAGGAGATTTTTCCCAAGCAAAATTAGTTAGAGTAATAAAAGGCGCCGTTTTGGATGTAATAGTGGATATTCGAGCCGGTTCACCCACTTTCGGTAAACATTTTTCAATAGAATTGAACGAAGAAAATAAACTACAGTTGTTTGTTCCGAG
>JAISRS010000459.1 GCA_031273485.1 Prevotellaceae bacterium | reverse complement strand
CTTCATAACTCTACCGAAATCAGCTGTGTCAAATGATCTGTCTCCTGATTATCTGTGGCTTATCCATAATATGACTACCCTAAATAACTATCTCTCATTGCTGGGAAACTTCAGTTATTCATATTTGCAAGTTTGCTTTGTGCTTCTTCAACAACGCCGTCGTCTTGACGGGGATAGCCTTCGGCTACGGATTTATACGTTTCCCGCGCTTGTTCCAAATTTTTTTGCTGAACAAAAATATCTCCCAATATGATAAACGATTTTGCAACCCAGTATTGTTGAGTTGATTTGCTGTCGGCAAAGGAATAGACTTCTTCCGCTGCTATTTTATCCTTTTTCAGAGCGAAATATGAGGCGATTATCCTGTATTTTGCTTCGGCGTCGATGGCTTGATTCAGGTTTTTTGCCAAAGGTTCGAATATCTCTATTGCTTTTTGATATTCTCCCGACTGTTGATAGGCTCTACCTATTATTATGTTTGCTTCCCGTTTCAATTCGTCCGGTATTCCCACTGCCGCGGCGACTACTTTGGCTGCCTCCGCTGCTTTTTCATTGTTTTCCAAAGCTATGTAGGAGCGCATACAACCGAGTTCGGCGTCGAATTTTCCTGCTGTGGTTTGAGCTAAGGCTTTTACCTGTTCAAATGCGGCGGCGGCGTCGGCATAATTTTTCATGTTGTAGTTTGCACGAGCAACGCCCGACCATGCGGCTTCGGTGAAATCGTTATTCGGCTGACGTACGACAAAACTGTATCCTTTCAGAGCTTCGGCGTATTCGTTTTGTTTCATCGAACAGTCTGCCGTATAGAAATTTGCCGCAATTAAAAACATACCTAAAGGATATTCTTCCAGATATTTTTTCAAAGCCGGTAAGGCGCGAGCGCAATCGCCGCTCTGATAAAGTCTTTCGGCGGCGATAAATATCAAAGAATCTTTTTCGCCGGGGCTGTTGATTGCTTTTCCCACTTTATTGGAGTAGGCAATATATTCATCCATACGATTTTGGTCTAAATAGATATTTTTCAGACCATCCATTGCGTCCTGCGCTTCAGGCGAGTTTGGCGATTTATTAACAACCTGTTGATAATATAAAAGCGCTCTGTCGGTATTTCCTCTGTTTAATTCAATCAATCCCATTTCTACCAGGGCTTTGGGATATACGGGCGAAGAGGCATATTTCGATATAACCGACTGGAAAGACGAAATGGCGTCGTCATATTTCATTTGTTGCTGATAGGTTCTGCCCAGTTCGTAGTAGGCAACAGGTATGAATTTTGAATTGGGATATGAGCGCGGGATATGTTTAAGAGCATTGATTTTTGCTTCTTCTCCCGAAATAAAACCCAGGGATATGCCTCTTTGCAGCGCCGAATAGTCGGGATTCGACAATCCTAAACTTTCGCTTGTCGTATAATTTTCGGCGGCAAGTTGATAGTCTCGTTTTTTGAAATAACAATCGCCTATTCTGTTGTAACAGTCGCCCAAATACATTGTTCGTCTTGATGTTCCGGCTTCAAAGCTGATATATTTTCTGAACCATTGCAGAGCCTGATCGTATTTCTGTTCTTTAAAATAGCAATATCCTATATTGTAATGGGCAATATTGTATTCCAGCAGTTTAAACGAGCCGGCAGTATTTATAAAATTCTGAAAAAGCGTGAGAGCCGAACCGAAATTACCCAACATATACGTTGCATTGGCTTTCCAATATCCCGACAATGCGGATATGGAGTTTCTATATCCCGAACTTTTCACGGAAACGTCGAACATTTCTATTGCCTGCCTGTACTCTTTGTTCTTAAACAGCTCGATACCCGAAGCATAAGACAGTTGTTGTATTGCGTCTATTTCGGCAGGCGATGGGTTTGAAACAGATCGAAGTATGTTCAGCGCTTCGGAATAGTTACCTTTGTTTGCCGCAGCTTTGGCTCTGTAAATAGCCAGTTCCGAATTGTTTAACGCCTCCGGATACTGTTCGAGATAGCTTGTCATCGGGGCGTCGTTGTTTTGCAATTCCAAAGAGAGTTTTGCATAATTCAGAAATGCGTCTGCCCGAACGGTTTGGTTGAAAGTCGCCTTCGACGCTCGCATAAATACTTTTAGGGCGTCCTCTTTGGCGTTTGTTTGCAAATAGCAGTCTGCCAAGTAATAATCGGCTAATTGACTAAGAGAATCGTTTGCGTTGCCTGCCGAAATAAAACTGTTGATAGCATCGGCATAATTATCGGCTTTGTAGGCAATAAATCCTTTTAGATAATAGTCTGCTTTGCTTAATTTGGAGGTTATTTTTTCATACTGTGAAAAATGTTCTCCGGCTTTTTGCAGATTTCCTTTCAACAGATAGGCTTCGGCAACAATTCGCATAATTTCGCCTGAGCGAGTATCCGGCGAATTTTTGATAAACGCCTCTCCTTCTGCGATTACCTTATCAAAATCTTTCTGTATAAAGGCAATTTGAAGAGTATAATACGGAATTAAAGACGAATAGTTAGGATTTGTTTTCAGTCGTTCAAAGCCTTGTTTCGCAGTAATATAATTGCCGTTTTCGTATTCAATATGCGAATAATAATACAAAGCCGCATCGGCATACATATTTCTTTGTTCTTTTATTTGACGGAAATCGCTAATTGCGGCTTCCGTTTGTCCCGATTTATATTTGCTGTATCCCGATTTAAAATGATATTCGGCGACATCCGTTCTTGGGATGTCGGAGGCGGATATTGCCTGAAAAGTGGCGGCTGCTTCGCCGAATTTACCTTTATCGTACAAATATCGACCATATCCGAACATTGCTTCGGGATAATGTATATTTTTGGGTTTGGCATTTATGATGTTAGTTAATAGCGCATTGGCGTCGCTTTGTTCGTTATACAAAGCGCTCATGGCGGCATAAAATGTGATATCGTCTTCAACCAGGACGCTTCCCGCAGAGTTATCCATTGCAAATGAGAGCTTTTCCAAAGAAACACGATACATCTCTTTAGAATACAAATCCGTGGCTTGTTTAAAATATTCGTCGTCCACAGGATACGAATAAAGATTTTGGGCTTCAATTTTAAACATTATGCACACGAACACTGTCGTACTTATAAAATATTTGTTCATTTCTAATCAATTTTAGTTTTATTCATCAATTTTTTGAAAAATAATTGCAAAAGTAAAAAAAAACGGAATAAGTTTATTTTTACATTAATAAAATAAGTATAAATTTATTTATTTTACGATATAACAGTTTTATTATCAGAGATGAGTAACCTTATAAGATTTTTATTGTTCACACCGGATTTACATATAAAAAGGGGATAAAAACACGTCGAAAATAAATTTTTTTAATAAAAAAGATAGTAACTCACAAAATTTTATTACTTTTGCAGCCAATTTTAATATAAATAAATATAATGTCTAACCCATTAATAAAATTTTAAGTAACGTTAAATGAGTAAAGAACAAGAAATTTTCGATAAAGAAAATGTAAACGAAAACAAAGTACCGGAACCGGAATCGGAGGTACTCGCAGAAAAGACGGAGGCGCTTGAAACAGAGTTAAATGTTCCCGCAGAGGAACTAAATGTATCCGAAGAGAACTTAAATGTTCCCGAAGAGGATTTAAATGTTCCCGAAGAGGAACCGAATGTATCCGAAGAAGACTTAAAAGCGCCCGAAACAGAAGAGGTAGCGCTCGAAGAAGAGTCATTAGACAGCGCGGAAGTTGCCGACACAGTTGTGGAAACGGAAATTGAACCCGAAGAAGGTTTTGTAGCCGCACCGGTTAACAGGAAAAAAACGATTCGCAATGCATCAATTCCTGTTGATGAATTTAATTGGGATGAAATTGAAGAGGATTCTCAAAAAGTAAACAAAGAAGAAGTAGAACAGCTTTATGAACAAACATTGTCTAAAGTTGCCGAAAATGAAATAGTTGAAGGCATTGTATCGGCAAAGGACAAACGCGAAGTGATTGTTAACATCGGATATAAATCCGAAGGAGTTATCAACAGTTCGGAATTTCGCTATAATCCTGATCTGAAAGTTGGAGATAAAGTGGAAGTATATGTTCAGACAGCAGAAGACAAAAAAGGACAATTAATTATCTCTCACAAACAAGCCCGTTCGCTGCGTTCCTGGGACCGTGTGAATGAGGCTTTGGAAAAAGACGAAATAGTTAAAGGTTTTATCAAATGCCGCACAAAAGGCGGTATGATTGTGGATATATTCGGCATAGAAGCGTTTTTGCCGGGTTCGCAAATTGATGTTAAACCAATAAGAGATTACGATATATATGTTGAAAAAAATATGGAATTTAAGATTGTTAAAATCAATCATGAATTTCGGAATGTTGTCGTTTCTCACAAAGCGCTGATTGAAGCCGAACTGGAAGCTCAAAAATCAGAAATAATCTCTAAACTCGAAAAAGGTCAGGTACTCGAAGGTACGGTCAAAAATATCACTTCTTACGGAGTGTTCATAGACCTTGGCGGCGTTGACGGACTGATACATATCACAGACCTCTCGTGGGGACGCGTTAATCATCCGGAGGAAGTTGTTACTTTAGACCAAAAAATAAATGTTGTTATTTTGGATTTCGACGATTCTAAAAGACGTATAGCTCTTGGTCTTAAACAATTGACCCCACATCCGTGGGATTCCTTAGATTCAAGCCTGAAAGTAGGCGACAAAGTCAAGGGTCATGTTGTTGTGATGGCTGATTATGGCGCATTTATCGAAATAGCTCCGGGAGTGGAAGGTTTGATTCACGTTTCGGAAATGTCATGGTCGCAGCATTTAAGAAGCGCTCAAGACTTTATGAAAGTGGGCGATGAAATAGAAGCTGTGATACTCACATTGGACAAAGAAGAACGTAAAATGTCGCTGGGCGTAAAACAACTCAAAGCCGACCCCTGGGAAAGTATCGAAGCAAAATATCCCGTAGGCTCGCGCCACATTGCAAGAGTACGTAACTTTACGAATTTCGGCGTATTTGTTGAAATAGAAGAAGGCGTTGACGGGCTGATACATATCAGCGACTTGTCGTGGACAAAGAAAATCCGTCATCCGAACGAATTTACTTCAATAGGAGCGGAAATAGATGTGATGGTATTGGAAATCGACAGGGAAAATCGCCGTTTAAGTCTTGGACATAAACAATTGGAAGAAAACCCCTGGGAAGTATTCGAAACTATATTCAATCTTGATTCTGTTCACGAAGGAACAATTATCGAACTTTCGGACAAGGGAGCCGTGGTGGCTTTGCCCTACGGAGTAGAAGGATTTGTTCTTCCACGTCAATTGGTTAAAGAAGATGGCTCTACAGCCAAACTCGATGAAAAATTACCCTTTAAGGTCATCGAATTTAATAAAAATGCTAAAAAGATAATGCTTTCACATTCGCGCACTTTTGAAGATTTAAAACGCGAAACCGAAGCTGCCAACAAACGCAATGAGGAAGATAATACGCAGAAAGCAGTGAAAAAGTTAAAATCATCTTTGGAGAAAACAACTTTAGGTGATATTACCGAGCTTGCAGCATTAAAAGAAGAGATGCAAAATAAGGAAAACGTTGATGTAGTTGAAGAAACTAAATAAGTTAAAAATTAAGGCATGACTTTTTCGCTAACTGTTTTGGGTAGCAGTTCCGCATCGCCTGCCAAAAATAGATTTCCTACCGCTCATGTGCTCAATATACATGAGCGGTTTTTTCTGATAGATTGCGGAGAAGGCGCTCAAATACAAATGAAACGTTTTTTGAATATTAAGTGCTTGAAATTTAATCACATTTTTATCAGTCATTTACATGGAGATCATGTTTTCGGGCTATTCGGACTTCTTTCAACGCTTGATTTAATGGGTAAAACAAATACCCTGCACATTTATGCATATAAAGATTTGGAAGAATTATTGACGGTTTATCGTAAACATTTTGGTGAAAATATGAATTATGACATTGAGTTTCACCCCGTGGAACCCTACGAACATTATACGGTGTATGAAGACGGCAACATAACGGTTGAAACAATTCCACTGAAACACAGAGTCCCGACTTGCGGATATTTGTTCAGAGAAAAAATGCCTCCCTTGAACATATATAAAGACGCTATAGAAAAATATAATCTTTCGATAGCAGATATTGAACACATTAAAAAAGGTCACAATTTTATAACAGCTGCGGGACAGGAAATTTCCAACAGCGAGTTCACATACGTTCCATATAAGGCAAGGTCTTACGCATTTTGTTCGGATACAATGTATTCCGAAACAATTATAGATATTATAAAAAACGTTGATTTGCTATATCACGAAGCTACTTTTTTGGATGATATGAGGGATATGGCGCAGCAAACCGGTCACAGCACAACAAAACAGGCTGCAAAAATAGCCTCGAAAGCACAAGTGCGGCAACTGCTGGTAGGCCATTTTTCTTCACGATACAACGGAAATATGCTTCAACAGTTTACAAAAGAAATACAAAGTGTTTTTCAAAATGCGAATATCGTTAATGAAGGCGAAACTTATGTAATACCTTTAATTAAAGATAAAAACAAAAATAAAAATAAATCGGAAAGTGCAAATTAATAGATTAAAGGCTGATTTTGAATATTTAATATTCGATATATCCGGCTCAAAATTATGTTTATTTAAAAAAACTTTCACCGGCATAAAAATATATGTGCTGCGTTTGCAAATTATCATGTATTTTTGTGGCAGTTTAAATTGTAAAAGAACAATTTAATCGTTGATTCTAAAATGAAAATAGAGAAAGGAAAATTATACTGGTCGCGAGGCTGCGTCACTAACACCGATTCCGAAGGGAAAATTACTTCCTGTAAATCGGTGAAAAACTGCCATAAATTAACAGTCTATAACTGGCTGAAAAATATCCCGGCAGACCGGGAATACGATATTTTTGAAGTCCGCTTCAAAAATACAAGAAAAGGATTCTATAGAAACACAAATTTCATCGACCTCAAAGAAGGCGACATTGTGGCAGTTGAAGCTTCTCCGGGGCATGACGTCGGAGTAATATCGGCTTTGGGACCTGTTGCCGAAATTAAATTCCTCAAATCCAATCCCAATATTCGTGACGCCAAAACGGTGGATTTAAGAAAAATATACCGTATCGCCCGACCTGCGGACATAGAAAAATGGCAGGAAGCAGTGGCTTTGGAATATCCCACAATGATAAAAACCCGCCAAATGGCGTCGTCCTTAGGATTGAATATGAAAATAGGCGACGTGGATTTTCAGGGAGATAAAACAAAAGCCATATTCTATTATATTGCCGATGAACGTATTGATTTCAGAGAATTGATAAAAGTAATGGCGGAATCCTTTAAAATAAGGATCGAAATGCGGCAAATCGGAGCGCGGCAGGAAGCCGGTCTTATTGGCGGCATAGGTCCCTGTGGAAGAGAGCTGTGCTGCGCCCAATGGATGCGAAGTTTTGTTTCGGTTTCAACCAATTCCGTCCGACATCAGGAAATATCCATCAATCCTTTGAAACTCGCCGGACAGTGCAGCAAATTAAAATGTTGCCTGAATTACGAATTAGATACCTATCTTGACGCTTTGGGCGCATTTCCGAAAGTGCGACAGTTGGAAACAACAACCGGAACAATGTCTTTGCAAAAAACAGATGTGCTGAAAGGAGTTATGTATTTTTCATTCCCCGAAAGTTCACAACTGTTACCCATTTCAATCGAAAAAGTTAAGGAAATAATATCGCTCAATAAAAAAGGCGAGAAAATAGAATTGATGGCAGATGACGACGTAATTAATCTTTCGGAATTTAAAAGCGCTGTAGGCGAGGATAGTTTAACGCGTTTTGATAAAGAGAAAGGTAAGAAAAGACGGAAAAAGAAGAAATCTTCATCGTCAAACAAACAAACTAAAAGCGCGGTAAATAATCAGACGCCGGCTAAAACTCCGAATCAGGCTAAAACTTCAACTCCAACTCCGAATCAGGCTCAGGGTAAAACTCAGGTTCCGGCTCAGAATAAAAATCAAGCTCAGGGTAAAGCTCAGAATAAAAATCAGGGTCAGAGCCAAAATCAGGGTCAAAACAAAAGCAAATCGGGTAACGGTAATAAATCGAATAACAGAAATAGAAATAATAAAAACCGGAAAAATGTTAATAAAGATAAGGCATAGTTGGTTTATATTTGTTCTGCTGTTTTGTTCCTGTAACAGTGAAACAATTGTTTGGCAGCAAAGTAAAACGGTGCCGGACTGTATGTGGAATAAAAATGAGGCGGTTGAATTTACCGTACCTGTAAAAGATACCTTGTCATGGTATTCTATCTCAATTAATTTGAGAAACAGGACAGATTATGCTTTCCAGAATTTGTACCTGTTTATCAAAACAAAATCGCCCGACGGAGGGTTTACTGTAGATACATTGAATTATATGCTTGCCCGCGACGACGGCAGCTGGACGGGAAGCGGAGGATTGTTTTCGATGTACAAAGAAAATGTGTTTTTGTATCGTAAATACGTGAAATTCCCTGTAAAAGGCGATTATACGGTTAATATCATTCATGGAATGAGGGAAGATAATTTACAGGGAATTGCTTCCGTAGGATTAATTTTACAATGAAATTTATATAAAACATTGAATTGATTAAAAACAATTTAAGAAAATAAGAATATATTACAATGAGTTATTAATCTATAAAGAATTAAAAAGTATGCAGCCAATAATTGCTCCTGTAGATAAAAAATTAATTGAAAAAGAATTGACTATAGACAAATTTTTAAGATACACCAATAATGGTGGCAATTTGTTATATATAGTCGATTACAAAGATTCTCCCAACATTATGCGTGAAATCGGACGTTTGCGCGAAATTGCTTTCCGGTCGGCGGGAGGAGGATCGGGAAAAAGTATTGATATCGACGAATTTGATGTTTCGGACGACCATTGCTATTCGCAGTTGATTGTGTGGGACCCAAAAGCTAAGGAAATACTTGGAGGTTACCGATATATCACATGTAATAATATCTCGGTACATAATCTCGCCACATCGGAATTATTTAATTTTTCCGATAAATTTATTCAAAACTACCTGCCGCAAACAATCGAACTCGGACGCTCGTTTGTGCAACCCAATTATCAAACAACAAAACTTAGAAGTAAAGGTCTTTACGCTTTGGATAATCTGTGGGACGGCTTGGGCGCTCTTGTTTTGAAATATCCCGAAATGAATTATTTCCTGGGTAAAGTTACAATGTACGGGACTTTTAACACGGAAGCCCGCAACATGTTGCTGTATTTTCTTCGCAAACATTTTTCGGACAAGGAAAATTTAATCACGCCGATAGAACCGTTGAACACAAAACCGGATTTGGAAAAGATGAACAAATTGCTCGTGGGCGAAACATACAAAGATGATTATAAGATTCTGTCGAAGGAAATCAGGGCGTTTGGCGAGAATATCCCGCCGCTGATAAACTCGTATATGAACCTGTCGCCTTCGATGAAAGTCTTCGGAACAGCCGTAAACTACGGCTTCGGCGATGTGGAAGAAACAGGAATATTGATAAAAATAAGCGATATATACGCCGAAAAAATTGAACGTCACGTGGGTACTATCTCAAAAATGGTGCGACGACTGCGCAGTATAAGACGAAAATAAAAGGGAATGGAAACAGTTAGCGGTTAGTCTGCGTAAAAAGCGGTTTTTAGAGGTTCCCTGTAAAGAAAAGTTATACATGGAGATGATAAAATATTTTGAAGTTAGTGAAGAAGATTTAAAAAAAGTTATTTCGGAAGCCTTGTCCAAAGGAGGGACTTATGCCGATTTGTATTTTGAGAATACTTTGAGCAATAACCTGTCGTTGCGCGATGGAGCGGTAAATGAAGTTTCGTCGGATGTGGATTTTGGGATGGGAGTACGGGTCTTGTCGGGCGATAAAACCGGATACGCCTACACCGAAAATATAAGGCTTGAAGATATGCTGAAAGCCGCAAAAACAGCTGCAAGCATCGCTAACAGCGCCGCAGAAATCCCGTCGATGAAAATCGCCGAAAAGGTATTTACGAATCACTATCGGGTAGAAAAAAGCTGGGAAAATGTAACAATTAAAGATAAGGCTCCTTATATACAAAAACTTAATGACAGGATTTTTGAATTAAATCCAAATGTCGTTAAAGTGAATGTAGATTTATTCGATTCGTCGTCTTATGTGCTGTTTTTTAATTCCGAAGGCAAATTGTGCGCCGATTTCAGACCTATGGTTTCCTTAGGCGCAATGTGCGTTATGGAAAAAGACGGAAGAATAGAAAATGGCTCCGCATCACGTTCATACCGAAAAGGATTTGAGTTTTTAACCGACGATATCATTGAAATCATCGCTCGGCAGGCGGTTCAAACAACGGCGTTGATGTTCGATGCAATTAAACCTAAGGGCGGAGAAATGCCTGTGGTTATGGCTGCCGGAAGTTCCGGGATACTGCTGCACGAGGCAATAGGACATTCTTTTGAGGCTGATTTCAACAGAAAACGAGTGTCGATTTTCTCGGATAAATACGGTCGGCAGGTGTGCAACGGGAATATCAACATCGTGGATGACGGAACAATACCCGAAAACAGGGGTACGATTAATTTCGACGATGAAGGAATCGAAAGTCAAAAAACATATTTAGTGCGCGAAGGCAAACTTTCGTCGTATATCCACGACCGTATCAGCGCTGAATATTATAAGGTAGCGCCAACAGGGAACGGTCGCCGCGAATCGTTCAGGGAAGCTCCCCTCCCACGCATGAGAGTTACGTACATGGAGAATGGAAATGTTGCTGAAAGCGATATAATTGCAAGCGTAAAAAACGGCATATATGCAGATACTTTCAGCAACGGACAGGTGCAAATAGGCGCCGGAGATTTTACTTTTTTTGTAAAATCCGGTTATTTGATCGAAAACGGAAGGTTAACCCAGCCGGTGAAGGATATCAATATAATAGGAAACGGACCGAAAGCTCTGGCTGATATAACAATGGTGGGAAATAACCTGAAAATCGACAACAGTCGATGGACTTGCGGCAAAGATGGTCAGGGAGTTCCCGTGTCGCAGGGGCTGCCTTCCGTATTAGTGAAAAAATTAACGGTAGGGGGAACAGTTTAAAATAAAAAGTTCCGAATAGAATGTAAATCGATTAAAAAATTAATATATTATTTAAATTTAAATGCAATGAAACAATATTTATTATCATTTACAGTTGTTCTTTTACTGTGTGCTTATTCATTATCGGCACAAAAAAAAGATAACAAGGTCGAAATCAAAAAAACCGAGTATGAAATTAAGGATGTAAAAATACTTCCTCATACTTCGGTTAAAAATCAGGCGAGTTCGGGCACCTGCTGGAGTTTTTCCGGTATAGCTCTGTTTGAATCCGAGATTATGCGGATTAAGGGCGAAGCCGACTCGGTCAATTTGTCGCCCATGTGGGTTGTGCGTCATATTTATAAGGAAAAGGTTGAGAAATATGTACGTATGCACGGCAACATCAATTTGTCTGCCGGAGGCGCTTTTTTTG
>JAISRS010000452.1 GCA_031273485.1 Prevotellaceae bacterium | reverse complement strand
AAAGGATTCAGGGCTGAACTCAGAGGCGTACGCGATTTGCCATTCTACCTATACCGTTGCAGTTTGATATTTGGTTAGCCATGGGCTGATTCATCCACGGACTATTGCGCATGAGCCATAAATACGGCTGAGTATTAAGGTATGGAACAAAGCAATTCCCAAACTGAATACCATGAAGAAAATGGTCATGGGCGCATTTATTCCATCAAATAATTTTACTATTTCGAACATCAAATAAAACCTTGATCTATTTCGCCTCAAAGGTATACATTTTTCACTATTAACCGACTACATTTTTTGTTATTTTTGTTAATCTTATAAATTGTTTGTGGTAAAATAAGTTAACGATTTCTGGGTGAAACCGTAAGAGAGTAACCTTTCTCCATCTTTTTTAGAGTGATTAATAATACAGTTGCATTTAGCACTTGAATCTATGGTAAAAAATAATCTGTTAAAAAGTTGGTCGTTTTAAAAATGATTCGTAACTTTGCAGCCGATTGGAAGAGTGGACAAATTTGTATGCTTGCAACCACAATAAAAAATGCTAAAAACTGCTTTACAGTTCTTTCATACAAATCTTTTCTGCTTTTCTGATAAATAATTATCAGATTTTTTCATTTTAAATAGTATCATTATGAGTTATTTATTTACCTCGGAATCTGTTTCTGAAGGGCATCCCGATAAAGTTGCCGACCAGATATCCGACGCTCTCTTGGATCAATTTTTGGCTTATGACTCGAGCTCCAAGGTAGCATGCGAAACATTAGTAACGACCGGACAAGTTGTTTTAGCCGGCGAAGTGAAATCGAAAGCTTACGTGGATATTCCCGAAGTGACCCGCAGGGTCATCGAAAAAATCGGCTATACCAAAAGCGAGTACCAATTTGAAGCCAAGTCCTGTGGCATTTTAAGCGCTATTCACGAACAATCCGGCGACATCAACCGGGGAGTAGAACGCGAAGATCCGCTTAATCAAGGCGCCGGAGACCAGGGAATGATGTTCGGTTATGCTACCAATGAGACTGAGAACTACATGCCATTGCCTTTAGACTTGGCTCACAGTTTGTTGATCGAGTTGTCCAATATCCGCAAAAATGAAATTCAATTGATGCCTTACTTGCGTCCGGATGCCAAATCGCAGGTGACCATTAAATACAGCGACAACGGAATGCCTGAAAATATCGATACTATCGTTATTTCCACTCAACACGATGAATTTATTACGAACAACGACCAGGCCATGCAGGATAAAATTAAGGAAGATGTTAAAAATATCCTTATTCCGAGGGTGAAAGCCCAATATCCGGCTTCCATTCAGGCCTTGTTTACCGATCATATCCACTATCATGTGAACCCGACCGGAAAATTTGTTATCGGCGGACCTCATGGAGATACAGGGTTGACCGGTCGCAAAATCATTGTCGACACTTACGGCGGTAAAGGTGCACACGGCGGCGGTGCTTTTTCAGGGAAAGATCCCTCGAAAGTAGATCGTTCGGCAGCTTATGCTGCCCGGCATATTGCCAAAAACTTGGTTGCTGCGGGCGTTTCCGACGAAATATTGGTAGAGGTAGCTTATGCCATCGGCGTTGCAGAACCCATGAATATTTTTGTGAATACGTATGGAAAAAGCAAAGTCAATTTGAGTGATGGTCAGATAGCTGAAAAAATAGCCGAAATCTTCGATATGCGCCCCAAAGCCATTGAAACAAGGCTTAAACTGCGCAACCCGATTTATTTAGAAACGGCTTCTTACGGCCATTTCGGACGTCAACCGCAGACCGTAACGAAAAGATTCGCTTCCCGCTACGAATCCGTGAAAGAAATTGAAGTTGAGCTGTTTACCTGGGAAAAACTCGACTATACGGATACAATCAAAAAAGCATTACATCTCTAAATCAGAAAAATGAGGGCTGACTAAAGAAGGGTCAGCCTTCATTTTTTGACAGCCATCCGGCCATCTGTAATCAGAAGAAAAGATTAGTTCATATCGATTTAAATCGTTATTGGGATAGCGTTTTGCAGTAAAATAACCGGAGGATACAGCTTGGACCGCTTATACTTTTTAAGCAACTGCCCGAAATAATAGGCTTTTCGAACAGACCCTATATAACAGCCTAAAGTCATTCCTCTCCCAATTGTCGTAAAATTTGACAACAACTCTGAACGGCTCTCAATACCGTAGTTACCATACGGATACTTCCTAAGTGGTCGGTCTGTACATAATAGAAAGAACGTATTCCGTTGGATTTGAAGGTAATAACCGATAGACCTTCTGATGTGTAAATATAGTCATGTTCTTTCGTATCGCCGTTTTTTGACTGCTTTTCCGGAATACAGGACTTTTTGTTTGATGGCCTGTATTCCGAATGGACGCTTTCATTTGCAAAGACGGAGACTTGTCTTTAGTTGGGCCGGACAAAGCGAAAGACATTTTGTCCTCAACTTTTAGCAAAATTTTTAGTATTCTTTCGGCGGATATACCACTGTCCAATCCATCCTTTGTAAATCTTCTAATGTTAATTGGTAACGATGCAATATCGGTACATATTTGCGAATGGTATCGCAGGGTTCTAAATAATATTGCTGATAAATATTATCATTCAAGATTAAAAATTGAATATAGGGAATTACCTTAAAATCATCTTCCCAAGCTTTCCCTCTATGAATATTTCCACATTCAAAAAGATAAGTTGAGTTCGCTGGAATATGAGTTGCAAAAAGCTGACGTTGAAATATCGTATCAGCGGGAGTAATCTTTCCTATCCATATTATTTGACAGGCTATCTTTTCGTCTGTGCGATTGACAAAGGAAATATACTGATGCCCTGTTATTTTTTGTTCACATGATCCTGCTAAAAGTAAACTTGAGAACAATATTGAATAATAATTTGAATTTTTTTCATGGGATTAATTTGTTTTTTAAAGGAGACATGGAACTCGCAACCCAATCATACTCTTTGGTGCAAATTTTGCATGCTCATTTCATGTTGAATTTATTTATGGCTGTTTTACTCTGTGTCTATTATAATGTATTCCGTTTCTAACACCTATAGCAAAATCACCTCTTAATGCTGCTTGATTTACGGGATCATTATATGGTAACAACTAATTCGTACTGTTGCATACATAACAATAAATTTGTACTAATTTTGTCTTATTATCCGTGGAAGTCATCTATAGAGATTTATTGTGGTAAATACTCCTCTAAATTAGTGATTTTCATGGATATATGCAAATTTTCAAAGAGCTATTTTACTGTTCTTCAGCTCTTTTTTATTAGAGAGCAACCCTTAATTCGCATATTATATAATTCTTTAATTTCCATGTAATTTATCTATAACTAAAATTTCCCCATCCCTATTTTGTTCAATTTTGCATGTAACATGACTACCCACAGGAAATAACCATTCTTCATCTAATTCTTCAGATGATAAATCTTGTTCCGTTCCTAATATTTTATAAATATTATTTCCTATTTCGGAAGCGATCACAGGTCTGGAAACTTTAGTTTCCTCGTTCAATAGAGGCATATATAATATTTTTTTTCTCATAACTTATAGAAGTCATTTAGACTTTTAGTAAATACGATAAATAATTATTTTTAACACTTTAAACACTAAAAAAAAGAAAGGAACGTTTTGTATAAAACAAAAACAACAAAAGCGTTCCCTTCATGTACCAGGTACTCGACAAAGATACGATAAATAATGAAATATTGCCGTATTTATCAACGGCAAAGCGCGGATTTAAGAGCAAAAGCAGTCTGAGCGAAGTAGTAAATTGCATCTTATACAAGTTGAAAACAGGCTGTCAATGGCACTTGCTGCCGGTAAAGAGTCTTTTTTCAGAGGTTATACTCAGTTATCAAGCCGTTTTTTGGCACTTTCGCAAATGGTGCAGGAACGGAGACTGGAAACAAAGTTGGATATCGTTACTGCACAAACATAAATCAGATTTGGATTTATCCGGTGCAGACATGGACGGAAGTCATACAACAGCTCTTCGCGGCGGCGAAGAGGTTGCTTATCAGAGGAGGAAAAGCAGGAAGACGACCCATTCGCTTTTCCTTACAGACCGGCAAGGTTTGCCGTTGGCATTATCTTCACCCATAGCAGGCAATCATCACGACTTATACCAAATTGAGCGTGCGTTGGACGACATGTTCGATACCCTTTCCTCTGCCGGAATTGCGATAGACGGACTCTTTGTCAATGCCGATTCGGGTTTTGATTCCAAAGAGTTCAGATTGAGATGCTTCCGGGAGGGAATTCACGCTAATGTTGATTTTGAACCGATTTGATGTGACCTTGACAAGCTGGGAAAGTTTTAACTATATTGCTTTCAGGGTGATTTTACTTAAAAAAATTAATAGAAAGAAAAAGTCTAAATGACTTCTTATTGTAATGCACATGGTTCCGAATTCCATAGAATAAGTCCTGAAAGTAATCTAAAGCGCTTTTGGACGGCAATAACCGAAAAATCTTCCGGTGTGTAAATATAATCATATTCTTCTATATCGCCGCTTGCTTCGACTGTCTTTTCATAATTACCTGCGTAATACATAGTTTTTTGTTTTCAGCGGAGACGAAAACGAAGAGCCTTCGCCTCACTTTTAGCAAAATAGAAGAACACCTTATGGTGAACAAAGTAGTTCTATACTTGTTACTTGACATATATATTTGTACTATCCGGCTTATTTTCAAATTGTTTGAAATGATATATTTCATTTACTTGTTTAGTCTCATTTCTTCCCGAATAATAGGATTCCGTAATACAAAATGTAGTATCATTTTCAATATAGCCTGAACGTCTTCGAATGCATGCACTTACACCTGAAGGTCTAGCTTCCCAGGTCTCATATTGTATTGAATTTGCATCCACAACAAAAACACCCCAGTCCGTTTTAACAGATTTGTTGTAATACTTAATTATTTCTTGCTCTCTATTATCTTCATTGTAACGAGAATATCCACCAATATACCTGATAATTCCATTTCTATATAGAAAATAAATAGCAGTTACATCTGTTTGAGCAAAATAGCAATAATAATATCCATTTGTTTGTAGTTCATTTCCCTTATAATCTATTCGTTGCAGTGAAAGTTTTTCATCCGGAAATAATTTATCACAACAATAGAAGCAACTAATTATTACTATGAATATCAAAAATTTAATTTTTATCATAATTATTAAAATTTAACTTTTTACCATAATGTACCACCAGTGCCTGTTCCAAAATAAAAATACCAAGAAGACTTAATAGGAAGTACCTCAAACCACAATGACTTTCCACCTGTAAGCAGATCATGTGCAAATTGATTTTGAAATACTTTTCTAATACCTTCTGAATTTCTGCCAATACGGAACGGACCAATGCCAAAACTTAATACACCAGCGCGGTATTTATTAGGATCATATCCATTGTTTGCAATATAAGTATCATGACCATTGATCATTTTATGATTTCCGTCTGCTGATCTATCAGGCCCCGCATCTCCTGTAAACATATTCAAGTTCGTTGTTAGCACACCTGAATACAATTGTACAGCTGCGGTACGCCATCTATCGCCATCTCCTTTAGGCACTAATGGAATTTTATTAAATATGCCTTCGGGAACCATATCATTTTCATAAATTATGCCATTAAAAGGATCTCCTATTGTTATTACATTCGTAGTTTGCGTAAATTCTCCTGCTTTGAATTTCGTTCCTGAATACGATAAAAAAGGAATTATTTCCCATTCGTAACCGCTTCTCGTTTCCCATCCTGAATAATCGCCATAACTACTAAAGTAGTAGGAAGCTCCAAAATGATAACGATAACTACTTGAACCTTTTAACATACCAATGGAAACATCAAAACCAATTCCATTCTGAATATTCCCAAAGGAGATATTTGGCTTAAATGCAATAGGCGAAATATATTTTTGTACTTCATATCCTTGATTTGTAAACGGAAAAATTGCCGGATAGGTTGCGACACCGGTTGTAATAATTGTTGAGGATATTAATCCTCCTGTCAGCATATCTGCCAGCAACCAATGCCACCATTCTTCCCCGCTGGGATCCGTATACCTCAACGGATTATTCAGGGCATAGCTGTACCGGTTGAAGCTTTGACTGAATAAGGCATTTTGCACGTATGGGTCAGGTGCGAGGAATCGTCCCACAGCCGGATCGTACAGCCGGGCGTTCATGTTTATTAAGCCGAACTGTGTCAGGTGTTCATGACCGGTGTAACCACGACCGAGAAACAAACCAGGCTCATTACCTGGGGTGTACGCCGTTTGGTCAGCCGGATTTCGCAACCGTCCCCAAGCATCGTAACTTAACTCCTGCGTTACCGAGCCGCTGCTGTTGGTAATATGCGTGATACTGCCCAGATAATCCCGGCAAATAGAATATACCTGCCATGCACCGGCCCCTTCCTTCACATAAACCGCCGGCGCCGTATAAAAATCGCCGCCAAGATACAACTTTTCTTTGATTCCGCCAATTGCAGGGTCATCTATTTCATAGCAATCGGAGATGTAATAGCGATTCAGCTCCTTGCTGCCGTTTTTCGTCAATGCCATTTTTACCCGCTCTCCGGATCCATTGTATGTGAACGTAGCCGCATAAATAGCTTCACTCAAGCTTGCCGGTCGTTTCAAAGCATTATAGGTTACGGTTTGATTGCGTAATGGGATTGCACTCGAAGGACTTGCAACTCCGGATATTGCATACGGCTTACCCGATGTGTTATACACAAAACTTCCCACATCACTTCTACCCATTACATTCCCTTTCGTATCATAGCCGGCTGTTTTTCCTGCATAAGCTGTCAGGCGATTTAAATTATCGTAGGCAAAATCCTCTTGTTTGTTCCGACTGTTATCTTTCCGATTGGTCAAATTCCCCTTGCTTGCGTCAAAAGTATAGGTAAAATTCTGGAAAGAACCGGCTGTCCGTGAGGTAGGGAAACCATAAGCCGAGTATCCGTAAGTCCGGTTAAAACTTCCCGTTGTTACATTTGTCGGTTGCCCCATGACATTTACCGCATTCAATTTCCAAATGGAGGTCGTTCCATTCAGTTTTATCCCTGTCAAATGTCCCAAGTCATACTGATAATTTTCCGTTACAATGTTCCCGTTATGAGAAATATATTGCGTGTACTGACAATATCCGTCCGAATAACTGTGTATTTTTCGTAACCATTTGGTTACTACTCAGGCAGGTAAATTCTCTTAGCAAGTGGCTAAGGTCTGCAAAGCGGTATATACCTCCCTTCCATTCTTGATAGTTGTATCAATAACAGAGCGCAGTCGGGCAAATCTGTCAGCCCCCTTGCCCTCTATGTTGCGGAACTGACCGGAAACTTTGGTTTTGACTTTCACATTTCGTATGGCTCTTTCGGAGGCATTGTTGTCTGCCGGAAT
>JAISRS010000293.1 GCA_031273485.1 Prevotellaceae bacterium | reverse complement strand
CTGTCGATGCCGTATTTTCCCCTGTCGGGTTTGTAGGTAAATGTCGTGTCGGAGTTTATTTTCAGGCTGCCGCGATGCAGACCCGTCCCGGCAACGGTATCGACAGTCATCCCGGCTTTGCCGTTCGGCAGGAAGTCGTTGGCAAGGGCGTCGAATCGGACGGTGTCGTTACACATCAGCAACAGGGTGTCGTTCACGGCGACGCATTTCGCTACTTTCACCACCGTCAGGCTGTCCGTCACGGCGCTGCAACCGTTTGCCGTCGTCAGGGTAAACCGCGCCTTGCCTTCATCAACGCCTATCACCGTGTCGTGATTGTAGATAATGGCGACGTAGGGGTCGCTGCTTGTCCACGTGCCGCCCGACGAAGGCGACAAAGTTGTAAGTTTCCCTATTCCGATTTCCTTAGGACCCGTAATAGCGGCTATCGGCGATTCGACTGTAACTTTAGTGGTCAGTATCTGCGGTTCTTTTTTGAGATTAAGTACCTGCATCCTGACCGTGTGAACGCCGGGTTTCAGCCTTGCCTGCCAGCTTAATTTGTCCTGTGCCTCCGGTATTTCCTTATCGTCAACATACCATACAAGATGCGCCGGAGCCGTATTCATGACATATTGAATCTCGGCTCGGACATTAAACAGTTCCTGATGACAGAAAACTTTTTCGTCCACGTCCTCGTGATGTATGTCGTCGATATAAAAGGCGGCGTTCAGATTTCTAAGGGCGGAAGATGCAAGATAATAATAGGATTCGGCGCCTCCAAGTCCGTATCCCATAACAAGTAATCCTTCGGGATTGGCAAAATGATATGATTCCTTTTCATCGGTCAATTTCACGGAACAGAACGAATAGGCAGACCCGTCGGGTCCGTTGCCGGTAACCCACTTGACGCTATCGTTTAACAGGGCAGGCTTGCCGGTTCCCGTCGAAACGGTTGTTTTATCCCTGCTTGCCGTTTTGGTCAGTATCAAAGCGGAATGATCGTCCAGATTTGTCTTGTTGAGAGGCATGAACGGCGCGATATGCGTCTCGGTTATAAACTGTTCGACCGAAGGAACAAACGCCACCGAGGGGTCTCCTTTTGTATTCTTCAAATATTCGTTGTTCATTCCGAGCAGATACGACATGACCGCCACGGGTTTATCCGCCGAAATATAACATCCTCCGCTATTCGCAGCTATTTCAAATTCCGCAAATTCTCCGGTGTTTAAAGTAAACGAACCCGGATTTTTCGGCATTATGCCTCCTCCGATTTGAAGCTGCCCTCCGGTTTGAGTTATCGCGGTTCCGTCCTGCGACGCCACAATTCTTATTCGTTCAAATCCCCTTTCGGTAACGGGAATTAAAAAGTTGTTGCCCCACAAATTCTCCGGAAACATTTGCTGATAAAGACAGTCGCAGGTTCCCACGTTGGTCGGCACATTTACACAGCTGACGGTTACAAAATAAGCAACGGGGTGATTGGATGTTACCGAAACTCCGGTTATATCTTTAGTATAATACCTTGAATATACCTCTCCGGCATTCAGAACGGCTGTCCGGTAGCCGGATTCGTAAATTTCGGTGCCGTCTTCCGTAGCGACAACCAGATATCCGTTTTGATCCCTAAACTGTTCCGCTCCCTCGTATGAAACATGAGTGTATTCCGTTCCCAAAACCCTTACCGGCAATACATTGGTCGCATCCGCCGCCCCATGTGTCTGATTCAGCACATAAACCGATATCGGCGCGGTGGACTGTATCCGCAGCGACTTGTTCGACTTTTCGCTCTCTGTTGCAAAAACAGCGTCTTTTTCCCACTGATTTAACTCTTTGGTATAAACTTCACCTGCCTTCATATTGATCTCGGACTTGGAATCCAGATGTTTAAACGTGAATGTTACCTTGGTATCCACATTTGCTACAAGTCTTACCTGTATATCGAGTTTCTCCATCTCAAGGTCTATCAGGTTTCTACCGACCGACAGGTAAAAATCGGTACCCTGCGTTGTATTCTGCGAGTACAGACTGTTACCCGCAAACATTAAGCAACATAATGTTGCTGTAAGTAAAACATAAATTTTAAATATTCTATTCATTCAACAAATTGTTAATACACGAGATAATCATGAAATTAAACTGAGACTTTGTCAAATACTAAATTATTTTGTAAAAATTTTACCATCTTAAAACTATAATTTGTATTTCAACTATTTTTTATCTTCGAGGGCAAAGGTATGGCAAGAATTTACGGGCTTGTTTGGTTTTTATGTTTTTTAACATAGCTTTTCGCCTCCGTTTATTTGATGCGTCGGATGAGCTTCATGAAACAGATGATTAAATATAAATATTTTGTATGACGTAATAAATATATTTTATTACTAAAATACAATTTCAATACACAGTTAATTTTGCACTTTAATTGAACTATTTTGTCGAGTAGGTTTATGAAAATTAAAATCAAGGCATTATCCTGTCAAAAGACATGACATAATACGAATTTTGTGTTTTAACATACAGGTATCGTTTTTGGTGTTTTTTTTGTATTTTTTGATGTTTTCGCCGGAAAAAAGAAAAAGAAAGAAGTAGAAAACAGGAAGAGTATATGACAAAATTTTCTCTGTTCGTCATAGCGTTTCGCTATACCAAACAGAAGGAGTGGAATCAGTTGATTCTGGGGCAAAATTTTTTATTCTAAGGGTAGAATCAGTTGATTCTGGTGTACGACAAAATTGCGCGGATAAGAGAAAAGGGATTTTTGTCGACCATCCGTTCCGATACAATTTAGTATCCGTTACATATCTCATGAGTCCGGATTACTTTCACCGGCTTGTTTTTCATTCGGAAGATTTCCGATAGGATTTACAGTGTCCCGGATATTTATTCCGCCATTTTTCATAATCTTCGTCGGTCATGCGCTCATTAATCTGAGCGTGTAAATCTTCTGCAACCTGTATAACAATGTCCCTGTACAACAGTTTGTCAATCCAGTGCCGGGGAATGGTATTCATTGCGATTAGCCCCATAATATTTCCTGTGATACTTCCCGTACTGTCGGAATCTCCGCCATGATTGACGGCTGCCAATACCGCTTTTTCAAAATCATCGGGATACGATAATGCACAATACAGCGAAATGGCAAGCGCTTCTTCTCCTGTCCAGCCTCCGCCTAATTTTTCTATATTTTCGGGCGTACATTCGGCAGTCTTGGCCATAGTTACCGCTTGTTTTACAATGTTGAGCGTTTCTTCATGCCTGTCGTATTTTTGCAAAATGGAAATCGATGTTTCGACAGCCTCGTGTAATTTTACTCTGTTCGGTTTTGTTATTTCCGACAGGGATGATATGATTAAGGAAGATATGAGCGAAGCGAAGAAGCCCGCGCTTAAATATCCGGACGGATGTCCGTGAGTCAAGGCTCCCAGTTCGCACCCGATAACAAATGCCTGTTCGGGACCGAACCTCAATCCAACGGGCGCCATACGCATAATGGCTCCGCAACCCTTGCTGTTATTGCCCGGCGATTCCACAGTATATCGTTTTCTGCTTTGCAATGCCGAAATACACGTATTTCCGGGCGCACGCCGCTTGAAAAGTTCTTTTTGGGTCATCAGCCAGCCTTCATCATTTATTGTTTTCCGGACATCAAAAATATTTGTCTGGGTCGTCAGCCAGTTTTGACAGGAATGATAAACTGCGTCAGGAAGAGAAGTTACGCCATGCAGCAACTGATGCTCATAAGCACGCAACAAGCCTTCCGCCGTGAAAAGCGTCATCTGCGTATCATCGGTAAATTCACCGAAATTATCACGATGTTCCACATACTCACGTATTCCTTCCTGTCCGTACAGTCTGCGGATTTCGTTTGTTGTCATAAACTCAACAGGAGCTCCGAGTGCATCTCCGGTAGCGCCTCCAAGCAGACAATTTACATGTAGCAACCTGATTTTAAAATACACCATTACCGCCTTCCAGTTCGGGAACCGTTCACTGCCAAACCGTATCAGTTCTCCGCCAAATTCTCCGGCGCCGTTTTTGGTACGGTCGTCGATGAGGAAGTCGCCTTTGTTGAGGTCTTTGCGGTGAGTGATGATAAGACGTTTGTAGAAAACGCCGTCCTTCTCCTCGCCGAAATACCGTTTGACCCATGCCGCCTTGTCCGACCACGCCGAGGTATTTTTCCACGGCGCGGTGGAGAGGATGTACAAGTCGAAATACTCCGACAGGATTTTGACCGACTCAATGGCATCGGGCATCGGTTCCATCAGGCTGAAAATACCCGGAACGTCATCTAAATTACCTTCGTATGCCTGTTTTGTTTCGTCGCTCAGGCGTGCTATGCCCGAGGCAAAATCGACCAGGACGTTGTCCATGTCGATGTAAATGATTTTCTTGCTGTTCATATATTTTCTATTATTCAATTTGTCTTTTTAAACATCAATTAAAAAACTGTAATTCGTTCGGGATACCCCATGTATTCTCCATGTATATCCCTGTGTTCCATATAATGCGGCTATTGTTGTCAGATACTCATCTCTCCAAAATTCTTTTAATTCAATGTATTGTGTTTCTTTCAAACGCATGTTATATTTTATTTTTTTGTAAAGATACATTTTTTTCGATTACATCTGATTTTCCTCTGTTCTGATTCCGTCTCCAGTTTTTTTGGCACGCAGATGACGCATATTTTTAGTATCATATCTCTGAAATTGATGTAAATTTTGGCAGAATATTCAATATTAAGACTGTTGTTTTCTTTACGAAGTATCAAAACCTTATTTCTACCTTATTTACTAAACAAAACAACCTCAGTAACCACCGTAATTACCCCTCCCGAAACTCCCGGAATCACATCCGCCGCGCCCATAGCTATCCCTCTTAGGGTAATTAATATATAACTCTTTAAATTTCGTTCCATTTATCTGATTTTTATAATTTTACTATATTATTTTAATCTATTAATTTTTGCAAAGGTAATTCTTTCTTT
>JAISRS010000285.1 GCA_031273485.1 Prevotellaceae bacterium | reverse complement strand
AATAAGTTGCATCAAACCATACGAATTTTGGACATCTGATACCGGAGGGTTTGTAACAGTTTTCACAAATAAAGATGACTGTGAAGTCGAATTGAAAAACGACATTTTGGAATACACCCACAGGGTTTCAAACCCTGTTAGGGTTGGTCGCCCTGTCAGGGTTTGTCCGCCGGCAGTTTGTCCCACCTACCTTTCTTGAACCACGAGGAGTTTTTATACATTTTGGCACGGCGACGGTACAGTTCCTCGTAACTTTTTCGGTTGCGATAATACAGTGTCACCTCGCGCCATTTGCTTTTGCGGTCGCCTATATAGTCCAGGCAGTCTTTTTTGTTGCCGAAAATAACGCCGACCATATCCAGATCGTTATCCTGCATGACGGCGTAAACCTGTTTTTTAGCAAGAAATCTGTCCTCCAAAACTTGAGGATCGACCAGATTGTCCAAAAGTATTTTGGTGTTTGTTTCAAGAAATATGGAATCGTTCGGCTTAAAATAAAGATCAATGTCTTCGCCCCAACACTCTGTTTTTCGCATAAATCTCCCGGATTCTTCCACATCGGAATATATCCTGTCAATTGTACCCCGCTCCCTGCGCATCACATGCACCTGCGTTTTCACGGTACTGTCGTTCATTCCTTTGTAGCCCCACAGTTGCGCCGAACTTACCAGGGGCATCATAATAATCAAAATTAAAATATGTTTCATAATCGCTTAAAGTTTCTTTAAATCCCGTTTTGCGGGAATTGTTAAATATTTATAATAAGTGCTTTCTCCTATGTTGAACTGGTCTTTTATGTATGCCGTCAGTCTAAAGCCAAAGGACTTGCAGCAATAGCGCAGGGTACGCCCTATTTGCAAAAAAATTCTCCTTTCTTCTGCCATCTAATAAAGAGAACCTCTAAAAATAAGATTTTTAGAGGTTCCCCTTATTATTGCATGTGGTGAATTATTCAATCCATTTAACCCATTTAGGGTCGTTTGCATAACCTGATTTCACCACAGTTTCGATAAATTGCATACCTCTTAGTCCGTCGTTTACATCCGGGAAATCCAGCCATTCTGGTTTCGGCTGTTCTCCTTCTAACTTTGCCTGCACCGTGAACGCAAAATTGCGGTAGATGTTTGCGAAGGCTTCGATAAATCCCTCCGGATGACCTGCCGGAGTACGGGTATTGTACACAGGTAACGCGCTCAAATATGTATTAGTACCCACAAGCAGCGTTTCCGTCGGTTTGTGACCCCATTTGATTATAAGGCTATTTGGCTGTTCCTGATTCCATTCTATACCGCCGTTTTCTCCATACACACGGATTTTAATGGCATTAGCTTCTCCGGCGGCAACTTGGGAAGCCATCAACACTCCTGTTGCTCCATTGTTGAATCGTAATAAAGCCGCTCCGTCATCGTCGATAGGTCGTCCCGGAACAAAGGCTTTGATTTCGGCGCATAACTCGGTAACTTTCAAACCGGAGATATATTCCGATAAATGCCAGGCATGTGTTCCGATATCTCCCATTGCTCCTGCTTTGCCCGAACGTTTTGGGTCTGTGCGCCAACCGGCGTTGTTACCGCTTTCAAGTTCAATTCGTTTGGAAAGCCATCCTTGAGGATATTCCACATAAACTTTACGGATTTCTCCAAAATCGCCTCTGGCTACACGGGCTTTGGCTTCCTTAGCCGCCGGATAACCCGAATACACATGTGTTAGCGCCAGAACCAAGCCTGTTTCATCTACTTTGACTTTAAGTTTTTGAGCTTCTTCCAGACTAAAAGTCATTGGTTTATCCAGCACTACATGGTAACCGCGTTCAAGAGCCATTATCGCCGGTTCATAGTGATGAATATTAGGAGTTACAATCGCAACAAAGTCCATGCGTTCGCCGGTTGGAACCTGTTCCTCCTTTTCAAACATTTCCTGATATGTTTTGTATATCCTGTTTTCCGGAAGATAATACGACTTTCCGGAAGATATTGATATATCAGGGTTAGTACTAAAACAACCTGAAACTAATTCGATCTGGTTGTCCAAAAAAGCAGCCATGCGGTGGACGGCTCCGATAAATCCGTTGTTACCGCCACCAATCATTCCCATTCTAAGTTTTCTTTTCATAATATTCAAAAAACGTTTTAGATGTATTTAAAAAATTTAAAAATTAAAGATATTGCGCAAATGTATAACTAATGATTAAAAGAAAAAAGAAAAATTTGAATGTTTTTTTATAACTGACATAAATACAGCCTGAAATAATTTAAATTGTCATTGATTTTATTATTCCTGTGTCCAACAAGCCGGAACCGACAAGGGTGTAAATTGTCGTTTTGCAGGCTAAATCTTATTTTGAGGTAGGAAACGGATACTCAAAAACGCAGGAAGGGAAAATTCTCCGCTTTTGAAACATCCTGCCTGCAGGGGAGTTCCGGTAGTTGCGTTATTGATGCGAGCAATTATGTATTTTGGGTTCGAGGTTCAACTTTTTGTGCGGAAGTTGGTTTATATTAATTATCTTTGCAGACCGAAAATTGTAAAAAATAGCGATATAAATAGTTTATCGGTAATTATTTATATCAAAAATGAGTAGTTGTTGCAGGATTGGTTTTAAATATTAGCAAGTATCGAATGAATTTAACTTGGTTATATCGAATAGCTTTGATAGCTGTTTTTTTGGGAGTTATTGTTTTCATTGTAGATTTTGGATTTCCGCAGTCGGAATTATCGCAAAGCATTTTAAATAACTATTACTTTATAGTATTGGGAATAAGCGCTGTTGCCACCGTGTGCAGATACGTGGAAAAAAGAAATCCCATAAAGCGGCATGTCATCGTCTTTGACATTCTAACAGTGCTGTTTACATTATTCATCTTTTATCTGCATCTTTTTAAGGAACAAAACCTGTTTCATCTTGGATTTTATAGCCCCGTGTGGGTAAAATTAGCTATATTTTTTGCATTTATAAGAGAATTTTCGGTATTGAAAATCAATTATAAACACACAGTTATCAACCCCGGTCAGCTTTTCATTGCAAGTTTCCTGTTTGTTATTCTTATAGGCACCCTGTTGTTGATGTTGCCGAAAGCCACATATAGCGGAATTTCGTTTATCGACGCATTATTTACTTCAACCAGCGCGGTTTGCATCACGGGATTGACGGTGGTAGATACCGGAATCTGTTTCACGAAATTCGGACATACGATAATCATGCTCCTCATGCAGTTTGGAGGATTGGGAATACTCACGTTTGCAAGTTATTTCGGATATTTTTTCAGAGGCGGCACAACCTACGACAACAGGCTTGCGCTGATGGATATGACTAATTCTCAAAAAATCAGCAAAGTGTTTTCAACTTTGAAATACATCATAGTAATAACATTCGGTATAGAAATCGGCGCCGGCGCAATGATTTATTTCAGTGTGGACGCCAATTATTTCCATTCGCACTACGACCGCCTGCTGTTCTCTGCTTTTCACGCCGTTACGGCATTCTGTAATGCCGGATTTTCAACCATCCCCAACGGTTTGTATCAGGAAACATTCAGGTTTAACTACCTGTTTCAGATGATTATAATTGTTACCTTCGTCGTTGGCGGATTAGGATTTCCCATCATTGTGAATATCCTCAATTATATTAAATATAAATTTTCGACTTCCATATTATTCAAACGGAGAAAAACCGGTCGCCGACCCTGGGTTTTAAATATCGACAGCAAAATTACGCTTATCACAACATCCTGTTTAACAGGAATTGCGTTTATATTATTTTTCGCAATCGAATACGGAAACACATTGTCGGAACACAGCGGAACAGGAAAAATCGTCACCGCATTGTTTGAAGCCACAACCCCGCGTTCCGCCGGTTTTAACACCGTCGATATGGCGCATCTTGCACTGCCTTCCATCATGATTGTCATCATTTTGATGTGGATAGGCGCTTCGCCGGCTTCCACCGGAGGAGGCATCAAAACAAGCACATTCGCCATTGCCGTCCTCAACATACTGAGTCTGGCAAAGGGAAAAACAAGAATCGAAATCTTCAGAAGAGAAATTGCAGGCATTTCCATGCGCAGAGCCTTCGCAATTATTACGCTTTCGCTGATTATGACCTGTTTGGGAATAATCCTTGTTTCGGCGTTCGACAGCGAAAAAGATTTAAAAAGCATAGCCTTCGAATGTTTTTCGGCTTACAGCACCTGCGGACTCAGTTTGGGCATAACCGGCGATTTAAGCAGTGAGAGTAAACTTGTGATAATGACAATGATGTTCGTAGGGCGGGTAAGTATGCTGACCATTCTTATTGCTGTTTTCAAAAAAGCAAAATATAAAAACTACATTTATCCTACGGAAGAAATAATGATAAACTGAAATGTAACACACAACAGGAATGAATGATAAATATCACCGAATAAATTATTTAAACAGATGAAATATATAGTTGCAGGACTTGGGCATTTTGGAGCCTCGCTTGCTCAAAAACTTACGGCACAGGGGCATGAAGTCATCGGCATCGACAATCGCATGCACCTCGTGGACTTGTATAAGGAAAAAATTTCCCACACCATTTGTATGGATACCACAGATGAGTTAACCGTATCGGGATTACCGATAGAAGATACTGATATTGTGATTGTAAGTATCGGGGAAGAACAGGGAGCCAATGTGATGACAACAGCGGTATTCAAAAATCTTCAGGCGAAAAGGCTGATCAGTCGGGCAATTAACCCCCTGCACGAAAAAGTTTTGCAGGCAATAGGCGTCGATGAAATCGTGCATCCCGAAGAAGAAACGGCAGAACGATGGGCAAAAAAACTGTGCCTCGAAAATATACTTGATTCCTTTGAACTTAACGACGATTACAGCGTCATAAAAACCACCATGCCGGAGGAATACATCGGTAAATCGATTGACGAAGTGAAAGTTTACCGAAGATTCAATTTATTAATTTTAAGTACAATCAAAAAAGTAGAAGTCAAGAGTTTCCTTGGCAGCAAAGGCACCATGTCCACCATACGAAAAATTGCAACGCCCGACCTTGTATTCGAAAAATCGGATATTCTGGTGTT
>JAISRS010000259.1 GCA_031273485.1 Prevotellaceae bacterium | reverse complement strand
TGAAATGTTTCTACTATGTCGCTTTGGTTACACAGTCCCTGCAATACCAAACCGGAGGTTACATAACGAAATTTTTTCATGTCTTCCTTGTGATGTGAATATATCGGCATACCGCAATGCAGATAATATATCGTATCTCCCTGCTCATACACTGCCAACGATGGGGTTATCATCCTAGAGGACGACGGAAATAATGGTAATAATAATTGACTCATTTTTTATATCTTTTTATATCCTGACTTTTTTGCCGCAAATTTAATGCTTTTTTCTTTACGAACAATGACGAATTTCTTTGACCCGGAATGGGGGAGTATTGGAGGTCTGAAATTCAGTTTGGCCGCATTTTAAATGATTGAACAGCCAAAACGCTTTAAAGCGTTTTCCGTGCCTTTCTACCCAAAAGTTTTCCCGGATGCGAATGTAATACCTTATTTTCAAACTATTCAGATAATCAGTCCAGTGTTCGCCGACAAATTCCCTGTCGGCAAGTAAACAGTCAATCGTTTCATAACCAAACAATCGAATGTATCGGTTAATCATCGCAATTCGTTCCTGCGTGTGTGCCTGCGCCCGTAAAAATTTTTAATTTTGGAAAAAATATCTACTTTTGCGCCTCAATACAAAAACTAATAATTTTTAAAATGAATAAAGAATATAAGATTTTTTTAACCATCCTGCCGCTTTTTATAGTATTTGCCGGAAAACTGGCGGCTACGGATTTCAAATTTAATTCCAACGGAAAATTTAAAATCGTTCAGGTAACCGATTCCCATATCAAATCCGACGATGTGATACCTTCTAACGAAACAGTAACAATGCTGAATCAGGTATTGGATGCGGAACGTCCGGATTTAGTGATTTTTACAGGCGACATAGTTACCGGTAAACCCTACAAATCGGGATTTGAAATGGTGATTGAGCCTGTAATCCGTCGCAAACTGCCATGGGCGCTGGTCTTCGGAAATCATGACAATGAACAGGATCTGAATTACGAACAGTTGGCTGATCTCATACAGTCCACCCCATATAATGTGGGTAAAATGAAAAAGATGAAAAATGTATCCGGTTACGGCAATTTCACAATAGAAATAAAAGGCAAAGACAGCAAGAAAATTCAGGCAGTGTTATATTGCATGGATTCACACGCATACAGCAAAATAGATTCGGTAAAAGGTTATGACTGGTTTGCTTTCGATCAGGTGGAATGGTACAGAAAAAAAAGCGAAAAATATACAGCCTCCAACAAGGGAATACCCTTACCGGCATTAGCTTTTTTCCATATACCTCTGCTCGAATATCGCACGGTTTATACTCAAAAAGGGCATAAAATCATCGGTTCTCAATTGGAAAACGTCTGTTCGCCCGAAATAAACACCGGAATGTTCACCGCCATGCTCGAAAAAGGCGATGTGATGGGAACATTTGTAGGACACGATCATAACAATGATTATATTTTTAATTATTACGGTATAGCGCTGACTTACGGTCGTTTTTCCGGCAGTAAAACCACCTACGGCGATTTGAAAAACGGCGTAAGAGTCATAGAATTAACCGAAGGACAAAAGGGTTTCGACACATGGATCCGCCTGAACAGCGAAGAAGTGATACATCAGGTAAAATTCCCCGACGATTTGCCACTAAGTAAAAAATAAATAAAAAAATACAGTTGCTTGACTGTCCCGTTATAAAGGAGATTTCCACGTAACGATTAAAAATGATGACCGGATTTAAATACATCGGTTTTAGTTATCAGCAACAAAAAAACATGTAGAATTTTAAAAATGAAAAAATTTATAGCTGTTCTGCGTTACCTGTTATCAATTCATTTCCTTGGAATAGGATTCTTTATGGTATTCAGACTGATTCTGTGTTTAACAAACACAAATCATATAACAGATATTGAAAATAAGGGGAATTTGTTCTTTAAAGTATTTTTAATCAGTCTGCAATTCGATAATTTTATTGCATCCTATATCACCGTTTTCCCGCTGTTATTGCTTACTGTCTTTTCATTATTCAACAAAATTCATAAAAGTGCGATTACAGTCTGCAACATCTTATTCATAGTTTCATATTCCCTGGCTTTCACAATTTCGGTTGCCGACATCCCGTATTTTTCTTATTTCTTCAATCATTTAGGAGCTTCCGCTCTGGACTGGTTTCAGTTCGGTCGAACAACAGCCGGCTTAATCTTTCAGGAAAAAGCAAATTACGCATATTTTATCCTGATTTTGATTTCCGTTATCCTGTTTTCTGTTGCTGTTGTATCTTTTGGTAAAAAACTCCTTCAAGTAAAAACAGTCAACATACGGCAGCAAAATTATAAGATACTGATTCCAGCGCTCATATTAAGCTACAGTATTTGTTTTACAGGCATGCGCGGCTCTTTTCAAAGATATCCGCTGCGAGTAGGATATGCTTATTTTTCAAACAATTCTTTCATCAATCAATTGGGTATAAACCCTGCATTTTATTTCTTAAAAAGTTATTCGGCAAGCAAACAACAGCAAAACAATGTAAATGATCTCTTAACCGCCGATGAAGCGATTCGGTTGGTACAAAAAGAATTAGGAATTATTCATTGCGACGAAAACTATCCGGTTAACCGTCAGATAGAAACCGCCGGAAAGGCAAAAAAGGCTAATGTTGTAATAATTTTACTGGAATCCATGTCGGTAAATTGTTTACAATATGAATATAAAGGGAAAAATCTGACTCCATTTATAAACGAATTAATTTCCAAATCATATTATTTTGAGAATTTTTATTCTTCCGGCGTCCATACAAACAACGGCATAGTTTCGACTTTGTATGGTTTTCCTGCATTATTCAACAAACCGATGATGGAAACAAACATCACATATTACACAGGATTACCGTATTATTTACATCAACAGGGGTATCGGAATCTTTTTTTCGTAACAAGCAATCCAAATTACGACCACATGAATTCCTTTCTGTCGAATAATCATTTTGACAGAATATATTCCCTGTACGATTATCCTCGTGAAAAAGCGGTTAACAACTTTGGCGTGCAGGACGATTTTATGCTGGAATATGGAATCCGAAAATTAACGGAAACAAGTAAAAACGACAAACCGTTTTTAGCAATTTTCCTGACAGCAAGCAACCATACGCCTCTTGTAATACCCAAACAATTTAAAAACCATGCCGATACGGATGCAAAACAAATGATTGCATTTGTCGATCACAATATCAAAAACTTTATGGAAAGCGCCTCAAAAGAACAATGGTATCAAAATACAATATTTGTTATTTTAGGCGATCACGGATCAATTATCGGACAGCAGAAATACGATATGTCTTTAAGTCACAATCACATTCCGTGCATTATTTTTTCTCCGCTGATTAACGATATGCCTAAACGATTTCAACAATATGGAGGACAAATAGATGTATTTCCCACAATAATGGGACTGTTAAATCAATCTTATACAAACAATTCTATGGGCATTGACTTGTTAAGGGAAAACCGTTCGCGCATGTTTTTTGCGTCAGACAACCGGCTGGGATGCATTTGTAAAGATTATTTTTATGTTCGAAATCTGATCAACAATTCTGATTTTCTGTACGATCTTCACAGCGAACAAACCGAAAATCTCAACAAAAACTTTCCCGACATTACTGACGACTTGAAAAATTATGCCATATCAATGATGGTAACAGCAGATTATCTGATAAAAAACAATAAAACAAGGTGAAAATTTCACAAATTCATAATCAATTAAACAAATTTTCCTGCCAAAAGTAACGGAATTACATCTCCGGAAGGTTTTTCAAATACTGAAAAAGTTCGCAGAACACCTTCCGGAGCTATTTTTAATACTAAAAAACATCCTTTTAATGCCAAAAAGCATCGACGAAATACTTCCGAAGGTCAAAATAATACTAAAAAGCATCTCGAAAATGCCATTTTGGCATTATGAAATACCTCCGAAGTATTAAATAATGCCATTTTGGCATTATGGAATACTTCCGAAGTATTAAATAATGCCAAAATGGCATTTTCGAGATGCTTTTTAGTATTTCATAATGTCATTTTGGTATTCCTTCAGCTTGCATGGATTACAAATTCGTATAATTGACTGCGTCGAACTTACGTTTCGTGGATAAAAAAACGTATAATTGACTGCGTCGAACTTATGTTTTGCGGATAAAAAAGTTTGTGCAATTCGGTATTATTTAGGAGAACCTTTAATCTAAGGATTGTCCTTTGGACAGAGATACTGTGGCAAATAATATCGATTTTTGGGGAGATAAATCTCTAAAAAAATAATTGAGAGGATCAGCTATTTTTCCGCCCATTCGTACTTCGTAATGCAAATGCGGCACGCTCATGCCAATATTCCCCACTATGCCGATCACTTCTCCCTGTTTGACCTTTTCTCCTTTTTTCACAAGAGGCGTGTCCAGATACAAATATCTTGTTTCATAGTCATTTTCATGATTAATTATGATTTCCGTGCCTGTACTGAATTTTTTGGAGATAATGTTTTGAACCGTTCCGGAAGCTGTTGCCACAACCTCCGAACCCACAGGTACGGCAAAATCAATGCCTGTGTGCACATGTAAGGATTTATGTATAGGATTGATTTTATCTCCTACCGATGCGCCTACGGCGTTGATGTCCAAATTATTTATTGGCAAAATGGAAGGAATAAACTCAAGTTTGTCCTGTTTTGATTCCACTAATTTTTTCAGGCTGTCAATATAGACCGATTGTCGGTTGATGCTGTTAGTCAATAAATCAAGTTTTTCGCTTGCCAGCAGTATCAATTCCGAATTTGAGCGCAGGTGTAAAAATTCGTATCTGCCGGACTCTATTTCGTCATTTATAAGAAGATCCAAAGGTTTTGCTTCAAAAATCACACTGTATATATTGGTATCTCTTTTGGAAATATCGAATATTACTTCATCAAGTTTTTTGTATCTTTCGTTCAGTGAAACAAGATGTTCCGACAGTATTTTATTTTCTCTTTTGATCGAATATTCCTTCAGTGTGTCGAAAAAGAAGGAATAGACAAAATAATAAGCCGCGGCTATGATAAAACTGAATATCAAGAATGAGCCTAAACGTTTTAATGTTCTTTTAACGCTTTTGCCGACGCTTTCGTATTGTAAAGTTTCGGGATTGAATAAAAATTTGTTATTAGATTTCATCTATACTGCCGTCTCCCTGATCCACAAATTCACATTCTTCGATATCTTCATCAAAATTATGTTTGAAATAATTCAGAGGATTTTGAATAGAGCCTTTCAAGCGTATTTCATAATGAAGGTGCGGACCTACTGATTTTCCGGTGTTTCCTAATTCTCCCACCTTATCTCCCCGAAACACTTTTTGCCCCGGTTCCACATTTATTTTGCTAAGATGTCCGTATCGGGTAATATATCCAAAACCGTGGTCTATTTCAACCAGATTGCCATAGCTGTAAGCGCCCACAAAAGTGGCTCTCAGCACAATTCCGTCCCCGGCGGCATATATCGGTATTCCTATACTGCCAGCGAGGTCAATCCCTTCGTGCATTCTTACTCCCACAAACACAGGGTCTTTCCTGTAACCCACCACCGACGCCAAACGTACCTTGGGCAGGTCAAAGATAGGAGCGCCTACAGGCATAGAACGCTGCATAAGCGTTTTATTGGCAGCTAATTCGGCTACTCTGTCGAATGATTTTGATTGAATGTAGGCTTTTTTATGTAAAATATCCATCAAACGATATGTTTTTACCAGAAGGTTTGAATTTGAAATTCCCAAATCTTCATATTTGGCATATCTGTCGGATCCTCCAAATCCTGCATTTCTTATTGTATATGGAATTGAATCTTCTTCAAAAACAGCGCGATATACCTTGTTATCCCGTTCCATTATTTTGTCTAAAATACATCCGACATCATTCAATTTTCTTGAGATAATGTCATATTCAGCCAATAATCTATTGGTTTCTTTGAGCAGATGAACTTCTTTTGGAGTGTTAAAAAACAAGGAATATGCAAAAATCCAAGCAGCGGCAATGAGACTGATAATTAAAAAAGTTACCGAATATTTTTTTAATCTGTATCCAAGAGGGACGTTTACTATTTCATACGAAAGAGTATCGGAATTAAATCTGTAGTGTTTCTTTTTAGCCAAAATTACTTTAATTTTAAAATAAAACTTACTGTTATCGCTGCAAAAGTAGTCAATAA
>JAISRS010000249.1 GCA_031273485.1 Prevotellaceae bacterium | reverse complement strand
AAGGGTACCCTGATTGTGGAACGCGGCGGGAAAATCATCGCCCAGGGGACTAAAGACCTGCCGATTGTGTTTACTTCCGCGCAGGCTCCCGGAAGCCGACGCACGGGCGACTGGGGCGGACTTATCCTGCTCGGCAACGCGCCCAACAACATGGGTGTGCAGACCATCGAAGGCGGCGTAAGGTCGCAGCACGGCGGCATGAACGTGAACGATAATTCGGGCGTATTGAGCTATGTGCGTGTGGAATTTGCCGGAATAGAATATTCCACCGACAACGAAATCAACGGTATTACCTTCGGCTCGGTAGGCTCCGGAACTCAGGTCGATCACGTACAGGTGTCCTTCTCCGGCGACGATTCTTTCGAATGGTTCGGCGGGACGGTCAATGCCAGATATCTGGTGGCTTTCCGCGGCTGGGACGACGATTTCGACACCGACAACGGTTTCGGCGGCAAAATACAGTTTGCCCTTGCGGTACGCGACCCCAGGGTTGCGGATAAATCGGCTTCCAACAGCTTCGAGTCCGACAACAACGCCAACGGCTCTGCCACGGAGCCTTATACGAGCGCTGTGTTCGCCAATGTCAGCCTGTTCGGACCCGTCGCCAACCCGGCAGCCTACAGCAACAGCGAGGTTACGGAGGGCAGTCCGAGCGGAGGTCCGCGTTTTCAGGCGGGTCTTCACCTGCGCCGAAACACGCAGCTGAGCATCTTCAATTCGCTCGTCGCCGCTTTCCCCATCGGTATGATTATCGAAAACGACAAAGGCTCCACCACGCAAACCTGGGCGACGGAGGGTAAACTCAACGTTGCTAACTGCGTGATAGCCGGCGCCGTACAAGATTTTCAGGACAAACAATACTGGGTGGAGAATACTCAATTCGACCCCGAACCCGGAGCGTTTACCCAAAACTATTTCAACCGCTCCGGCGGCGGCAACCGTACATTCGCTGCCCTTGCCGAGCTGAAACTGTCGGGTAATCCGCTGACGCTGACAAATCCCGTAGTGTTCCCCGCTTCCGACAGCCCTCTGGCAACCGGCGCAACGTGGACGAACGCAAAGGTGTCGTCAGGCTTCGACAAGGTCAATTATATCGGCGCCTTCGCACCCTCCGAAACCGTCGCCAATAATTGGACAACAGGATGGTGCAATTTCGACCCGCAAAATACGGTGTACTAAATCGACAACACCCTAACTCCTTAACCAATCCGAACAGGAGAAACAGATACCACTCTGTTTCTCCTTTCTTTTTCTTGTCGGCTAAATCTTATTTTGAGGCGCTGTGGAGGGATGTGACAACTACGTTCCCTCTGTTCGGCGCAGCCGTCATTGGCAGAGGGAATATTGCAAGGGAACTCCTAAAAACTCGATTTTTCAAGGCAGACAAGATTTTTAAACCGGAGTTTTCCAATTGTAAATGAGGATTTAAAAATTAATAAAATTGACATTGAACGCCGAAAAAGCAGTTTTTAGGAGTTCCCTTTACAAAGCGACATTTTGGAATACACCCTATGGAGGTAGGCTACGTTTCCTTCGTTCGTCGTAGCGTCCTCCATCCATAGCGCCTCAAAATAAGATTTAGCCGTTTTTATGAATTTCAAATTACATTGAGATTATTTAGTTAATTTTGCAAAATTTTTGCCGTAACAATGGAGAGTCTTTTTATTGAAATTTATAAATATTTTGTGAAATATCCCAAAAGGAGGAATTATTTTCTTTTATTTATTATCTTAACATGCGCTGTTTTAGCTTCGAGAGTATCTTTTGAGGAAGATATTTCCAAAATGTTGCGGATAGATAAGGAAACGGAAGAGCTGGCTTTGCTTATTGAAAAAACAAAGTCCACGGAGCAACTGATTATGAGAATATACGCCGAAGACGGACATCCCGACAAGGATACGCTTATATCTATTGCCGACACTTTGACGGAAATTATCAAAACACAATGCGATGGCTTGTTAAGTGGAATAAAATCAACTGTTTCTCAAGACGATTTTATGAAAACTTACTCAATAATTGCAAGCAATTTTCCGATATTTATAAATCCCGAAAGGTATAAAGATACGCTTTTAATTCAGCCGGTTGAACTTGATTCCGTTTTAAACGGTTATTTGCGTGCAATATCCACTCCCGGAGGGATTTTGGCTCGTGAAGGATTGTTGCGCGATCCGGCAGGTTTCACATTCGAACATCTATTGCAAATGAAAGAAATGCAAACGGCTTTTACCGTAATTGACGGATATTTATTCTCAAAAGACGAAAAGAACCTGATTATTCTAATGTTACCTGTGAACAAACATGGCGAAACCAAAAATAATACCAAATTGATTTCTGTCTTGGACAGGATAACTAACGATTTCAATAACAATGAAACAGGAGAGTACGGTTACAAAAATTACAAAGCGCAATATTTCGGAGCGCCTCGCGTGGCTGTAGGTAATTCCGTTCAGGTACGGAAAGATATATATATCACCCTGTTTGTTGTTTTAATCTGCATCCTTCTACTGTTGATTTCCATATTCGGCAAAAAACGATTGCCTCTGCTGATTGTTGCAACAGTTTCATTTGCAGGATTATTCTCTTTGGCTGCGGTCGGTCTTTTTAAATCTACCATTTCGCTTATTGCAATCGGTTCGGGGGCGGTTATTTTGGGGATAGCGGTTAATTATCCAATCCATTTTTTCACTCATTACATGCACAACAGGGATGTGGAAAAGACCATAAAATCAATGGTATTCCCCATGACGGTGGGCAGCCTGACGACAGTAGGCGGGTTTTTGTGTCTGACACTGACAGGCTCGCCTCTTTTGACGGATTTCGGACTTTTCGGCGCTTTTTGTCTGATCGGCGCCGCTTTGTTTTCCCTCGTATTCCTCCCTCATTTATTCGGCAAAATCCTTGAACCCCGAAAAATAAACAGAACGCGCAATGTTTTTGAAAAACTAAGTCATTATCCTTTAGATAAAAAACCCGTGCTGATCGGTTTAATAATTGTGCTGACTCCTGTTTTTCTGTATTTTTCTTTTGATGTTGAATACGAAACGGATTTAAGCAAACTCAATTACATGTCGGAAGAAGTTCAAGATGTCGAAAATCAGTTTAATATCCTTTCAGGCGCCCAAAAAACCATCCTGCTTGTTTCCCGGGGGAAATCGCCCGAAGAGGCATTAAGCAATTCATATAAAGCGTATTTACTGACCGACAGTTTGTGCCGTGCAGGATATGAATGTTCGTATATTGGCGTCGCTAAGGCTGTTCCGCCAAGGGATATTCAACGGGAAAACATCGAGAAATGGAACGGTTACTGGAAAACCTCAAGAGAAGACGAAAAGGAATCGATTGAAAAGATTTTCATAAAAAACGGTTTAAATATCTCGCTTTTCGACGATTTTTTTTCGACGCTCGAAGGTCAGGCGCAAACAATCTCCGAGGAAGATTATCAATATCTTATTGATGTTTTCGGGAACGATTATTTATACTCCGACAGCACAATCAGCACTTTGGTTTCGCACATCGTGACGTTGCCCGAAAATATACCTGCAATAACGAAAATCATAAATAAAAGCCCTGATACCAAAGTATTGAACAAGCAGTCGATAACCGAAAACTTATTATCGACCGTCAGTAACGATTTCAATACCATCACCTTTTACACTTCCCTGCTGGTGTTCCTTGCAATTCTTCTCTCGTATGGAAGAATCGAACTGACTCTCATCACTTTTATTCCCATGCTTATATCCTGGGTCTGGATATTGGGGATTATGGGGATTGCGGGGATTAAATTCAATATTGTCAATATAATACTGTCAACGTTTATTTTTGGACTTGGGGACGATTTTTGTATTTTCACAACGGACGCCTGCCTGAAATTCTACAGAAAACAGGAAAATCACACGCCTGTTATCAGGATGAGTATCATTATTTCAGGACTTACCGGACTGATTGGTTTCGGGGCGCTGCTGTTCGCAAAACATCCGGCAATATATTCGCTGGCAACTGTTTCGGTACTTGGAATATCTTCGGTGTTGCTGATTTCGCAAACATTGCAACCTTTCCTGTTCCGGATTTTAGTCCTAAAACCCGTTTCGGAAGGACGTCCGCCAATCAGTTTACTCACGGTGGTCAACAGTTTATTTTTCTTCAATTATTTCTTGCTCGGCAGCGTATTACTCTCTCTCTCAACGCTATTTATACGTATTCTCCCCGTAAAAAACAGTAAAAAGAAACTGTGTCTGCATTATCTTATTCATTATATGTGTCGAAGTTTGTTTGCTTTAGCCGTAACAGTGAAGAAAATAAAAATCAACCCGCACGGCGAAACATTTAAAACTCCGGCGATAATCATAGCTAATCATCAATCTATGATTGATATATTGCAAATACTTGCACTGTCGCCCAAAATTGTGTTTGTGGTTAAGGACTGGGTTTGGAAATCGCCAATTATGGGATTGTTTGTAAGATTTGCCGGTTTTCACTCAATTTCAAACGGTTTGGATACTGTTGAAAGTTATATGAACACCATAAAAGCGGGATATTCGATAGTGATATTCCCCGAAGGTTCAAGAACAAACGGACTGGAAATAAAACGTTTCCATAAAGGAGCGTTCTTTCTGGCGGAACAGCTGCATGTTGATATTCTGCCCATTATAATACAAAATAACTGTGAAACTTTACATAAAGGAAGTTTCTGCGTATATCCCAATCAAATAACGCTTAAAATATGCGAACGGATTGCTCCTGAAAATCACTCGTTCGGATGCGGTTATAAGGAACGGACAAAGGTCGTATCCGCTTTTTATAGAAGGGAATACATCAGATTGGGCGAAGAAGTGAGTAATCCGCGTTACTGTGTCCGAAAACTGCGCGATGCCTTTATGTATAAAAGTCCTGTACTTGAATGGTATATAAGAATAAAACTGAAGATTGAAGATGGTTATGAGAGTTTTCACAAACTTGTGCCGCTTAAAGGGAAAATTATAGACGCCGGATGCGGATACGGATTCCTGTCTTACGTGTTGTCCGTTAAATCGGCTGACAGGGAAATACTTGGACTGGATTATGATAAAGCGAAAATAGATGAAGCCGCGAACTGTTATATAAAAACCCCAAAAGTGAATTTTCGGTATGCCGATATAACAAAATACGATTTCGAAAGGGCTGATTGCTTTATATTCAGCGATGTATTGCATTATATCAAAACAGATGAAATAGAAAATATTGCACAACAGTTATCGGAGAAATTGCTTTCCGGAGGCGTTGTCATAATAAGGGACGCCGACACAAAAGAACACAGATTCAACAAAATATCGGAGTTTTTATCTACCAAAATTTTTAAATTCAATAAAACCGAAGGCGAGCTGAGCTTTTTTACCACAGAAGATATTTGCCGGATTTTCGAAAAATACGGATTTGAGTATAAGATTGTAAATAACGATGGTCGCGCCAACTTTGCAATCAATACATATTGGATTCTAAAAGCAAAAGATGTGTAAATATTATTTTAGACGAATAACAGACTGTTAAAGAAGTTCGTTGGTTAGCAACAACCAAATTTCGAGCCTTTTTTCTCCGATTTAAGCCCCCACTCGCGAGGGCTTTTTTGCTGTCCGCACCCCGCTGCCCCGCACAATCAACCCCTTCCGAGGTTCAAATAACCCCTTCTGAGGGTCAAATAACCCCTTCTGAGGGTCAATTAATACCTTTTTAGGGGGTTAATTGACCTTTTTAGGGGGTTAATTGACCTTTTTAGGGGGTTAATTGACCTTTTTAAGGGGTTAATTGACCTTTTTAAGGGGTTAATTGACCTTTTTAAGGGGTTAATTGACCTTTGTAGGGGGTTAATTGACCTTTTTAGTATCTTAATCCGGACAAGCCGGAACCAAAGATGGTGTATTTGAGTGCGCCGAACTTATGTCTCAAACTGTTGTTTCTTTACGAGGTGCAAAAACCTTATTTATACCTCATTTAGACAATAAAACAACCTCAGTAACTATACCCTCTCTAAATCTTATTAACTTATTATTACAGGTCGCTAAGATGTTTAAGATATTTTAGATGCTTTAGATATTTAAGATTTTATCCACGAATCTTTTTTTATTTTTTAGTATTTTTGCGAAAATTTTAAATTTGTCGTTATGTTAAGATTCATTATTCCGTTTTTACTTGTGTTTGCACCCGTCGGTTCCGGAGTTTGCGACCAACATCCCCTGATTAAGGACTGCGCCATAACCAAAGAGTATGGATTCATGAGCGAAACATTTCGCTTGTACGGCGATGTTAAAATCGTTACCGACCCGAAGGAACATGCCGATTTCAGGGTTAAACTCGTGGAATCTCCGGGGCTTGCCGCCGTGTATGTCAAAAAGGTAGCCTTCCGTCCGACGCAGTGTGGCGAATGGCGTTTTACGGATTCCGCCGAAGCGGCGCATTTTACCGTGCGTTTCGTTCCTGAGGGCGAATGGGAGCATTTTACCATTCGTTTTGTTGATTCCGATCCCGGTTCTCCGTACTGATTCATCCTAATTTCCTCCCCAGCGTTATTTTTCTGACGCCTCCGGAACTGCTGAAGTTTGTTTCGGTTGCTATCACATAATAATTTCCGTTTTTGCGGGGATATTCGCTGTCCAGCAGGCGGATTTTATATGCAGGTTCCACGTATGGCAGCAGCCATCCCGTTAAACTTCCTTCGTATCCGTCGTAAGCCCAGAGGCTCTGTTCGCTTTCGGCTACCCGCTTCATGTCGGCTTCGTTTGTTGAGCCAACAGTCTTTTTTACCGACGTTCCTCCCTTGTTTCCTTCAGCGATTGCAGATAGATGCTTCGCTCCAATTCGTCGTTTGCTTTGCGTCGCGCCTCTTCCAGTTCGCGTTCGTTAGCCGCCTCCAGATTTTGGTTGCCGAGCAGGTCGGGATATTTGTCGTTAATCTCCTGCAGCAGCTGTTTGCGTCGTTCGCTGTGCGGTTCGGTGCGTTTCATCGCTTCGAACAGGCGGTTCATGTTATCCTTTTCGACCAGAATTTTCGAGGCTACCGAATTGGTCAGCTTCTCCGCAATGTTCTGCTGTGCGTTGAATTTCCGGAAGGCTGCGGTAAGTGTTACAGCAAGTCCTATTCCTGCGCTCCGGACAGCTGCACCTCGTCGCCGATGACGCCGATCTTCTGCTGCGCCGAAGTCAGTTTGAGGATTTCGTTTACTTCGTCCTGCGCCGCATCCATGGTGTTGCGCATCACCGCCGCGAGTTTCTGTTCCGCTACAGCCTGCGCTTCGTACAGTTTTGTTGATTCTCTCAAATATCCCGTCAGTCCGTATATTGAGGCGCCAATGGCGAGCAGCGGGTTGGAGAGCGCGTTCAGCATGGGTATTTGCGCTTTGAGGCTGTTGAACCAGCTGCTGAGTTTGCCTCCGTTGAGATTGTTCAGTCTTTCGATTTCCCGTTCCAGATCGCGGATTTCGTGATTTGTGGAGCGTATCGCCCGACGGTTACTCGCCGGAATCCATTCTCTTTGCGCACGCAGGGCGTTGACGCGTTCCTGCAGGCTGCCGATGCTTCGCCCCATGAGGCGCATGGTGTTGCCTGCGGCGGTTACCTGCTGCTGCACCCGCGTCCAGGTGTTTATCTGCTGACTGTTGAGCATGGTAATCCTCCGGAGATTTTCCGGAAGATTACCCCTTAAATCCAAAACGTATTCTATCAAGTTTGCCATATCAATTTATATTTTTTAACTTTGCCGAAAATTTACGGATTATGTTTATACTGAATATTTTTATCATTATCGGATTAGCGACCCTGTTTGCGGCGCTGCTGAAATGGTTTGCGCCGAAACTGTTTATGCTGCTGCTGTATGTAATCATGCTGCCGGCATGGCTTGCGCTTCCGTTTATTGCAGCGTGGCAAATCAGGAAAGAAAAGCCGTTCGGCGCATGGTTCCTTTTTATTTGTACCCTTGTTTCGTATGCAGGCATTGCGTTTACCTTCATTTACTGTTACCTTCAGTCTTCTTCTTTCTGATCCATTCCAGTTCTCTGTATCTCATAGCCCATTCCTCATCCGTCAGGCTGTCGGGGTCGAGGCGCATGTAATATCGCAGAAGCGCGTTAATTATGCGCAGGCGATCGCGCCCGTCCACCTCGGCAGCCGTTATAACTTTTCCAGTTCAGCTTCTTTGATCTGGATCAGGTCGCTGAGGCGTGCGGATATGGACATAAACAGAGCATCGTCCGTTTTTATTTCTCCGTCGCCGTCGAGCCAGCACTCGTTGAGTATAACCTCGTTAAACTTCAGCGGGTTTTCCTTGCCCGCCATCGAAGCGTAGCCCAGAGTTTTGCGGTTCGGCGTTTTCAGGTAGCAGCTTTTGTCGTCCACCCTGATGCGGAACACGTCGCCGTGTTTCGCCTTCCATTGTTCGATCTGTTCTTTTGTTGCCGTAAACATCTTTTAAATATTGTTTAATTGTTAATTAAGCCGACTGACATTGAATGTCCAGACAGATGAACGGCAAGGTTATTTCGGCAAATTTGTCGCCCTGTTTGAACTCCTTAGTTTCTTCGGTAAACTGGATGCCGAACAGTTTGTCGGTAATCATCATGTCTCCCTTTGCGGGATTGCCGTAAACAACCACCGCGTTAAGGTTAAGATTCAGAACCGAACCCTTACCCAGCGCCTTAAGCGTTTCCATTTCGCTTTGCGTCAGCGAGATTTCTCCTTCGTGACTGATGTTGCCCTTCTGGATACTCAACCCGCGGTTACCCTTGCCGTAAAGCGTTTCCTTTTCCTGCTTCGTGGAGTATTTTATACCCCTGAAGCCCGTTACGTCCCGACCTCCCAGAAAAAGGGTGAGGTCGGCAAATTCATACTGTCGTCCGTTGATAACTGCCATACATTTGAGCAAAACTGTACAACATTTGAGCAAAACTGTACAACATTTGAGCAAAACTGTACAACATTTGAGCAAAACTGTACAACATTTGAGCAAAACTGTACAACATTTGAGCAAA